>JBBKWR010000074.1:0-4344 GCA_037969055.1 Flavobacteriaceae bacterium
ACTCTACGAAAAGTGGGGAGAACCCCAAAGCAAAAAGTAGGATGCACCCTATCCGGTTTGTGCTTCCCGCCAGAGGCGGGCAGGTACGCTTATCTGCCGGAATACTACAAAAACCGGACAGGATCCATGCGCAAAGTTTTGAGGTAAGATTTGGGGGATGGAGGTGAAAAGCTCAAAACATCAGTGTTTGGGAATACATCAGTCGGGTAAGGAAAATCATAAATGTATTGAACCCATCGAAAATTTTGATTTAAATTAGTGCGCTATAATGCACTATTTTAATAAATAAAGCTAATGGCATTAAAAAAAAACTCAATTAGTGCAATAAAATGCACTTTAACTATGTTTATTCATGATAAATATTTAATTTCGCCTACAAAAGAGCCATATAATGCACTTTAATAGTTTAATACATAGCATAAAGGAGCGAAGAGAAATGCTACAGGTTACCCAAGAAACATTGGCAGACCTTTCAGGCGTGGGTCTTCGTACCCTTAAACAATTTGAAAGTGGTAAAGGCAACCCTACAGCAGAAACATTAAACAAACTGGGTAATGCACTAGGTATGGAACTCACTTTCCAAGTAAAAACGACAACACCTGAAGAATGAGGCAAGCAGTCATTTTGTACAAAAAGGAAGAAGCGGGAAAATTGACCCAATCAGATGATGGAAGTTTCACCTTTCGTTACAATGACCAATGGTTTGAATCAAATGACGCCCCTGCTATCAGCCTTACCTTACCAAAAAATCAACAAGAGTATCATTCGGAATATCTATTCCCTTTTTTTTACAACATGCTGCCTGAGGGCTCAAACAAACAAAATATTTGTTTTGAGTTACGTATAGACCCAAAAGACTATTTTGGTCTGTTATTGACCACAGCGAAATATGATACGATTGGGGCCATTCAGGTTAAGGAAATAAAAATATAAGTAATCCAATGAACATAAACAACTGTCCAGGTACTTTAAAGAAAGGGCTCAATACCTATAGTAAGACAGCATTAAATCGTTTATTCAACGGTAGAAAGGTAAGCCCTACCCTCCCCTACGAATCGCCTATTACCAATGCCATTACTAAAGAACTCTTTAAAGAAAACAAAAAACGATTATCCATTTCTGGTGTACAAGAAAAGTTCTCAGTACTACTGGAGAAGAACAAACTACGTTTGATAAATGAAGGAGAACAAGGGCAGTATATTTTAAAACCTATTCCCAATGTGGGAACCCGCACAGAGCAAATGCCGGCCAACGAACATTTGAGCATGCAGTTAGCACGCCAAGTATTCGGAATCGAAACTGCAGAGAACGGCCTGGTATTCTTTAAAAACGGAGACCCTGCATATATTACCAAACGTTTCGATGTGCAAGAAGATGGTACTAAATGGGCAATTGAAGACTTTGCCACTCTAGCCGGAAGAACACCACAAACCCATGGAACGGATTTTAAATATTCTGGAAATTATTTACAACTGTTTGAACTTTTAAAAAAGTATGTTCCTGCCTATCCAATTGAGGCCATCAAACTGTTTAAGTTACTTCTTTTCAATTATTTAATATCTAACGGTGATGCCCATATCAAAAATTTCTCTTTAATAGAAACTGCATTAGGAGATTTTAAATTGAGTCCGGCTTATGACCTATTAAATAGTAGAATTCACATTGAGGATAGAGATTTTGCCTTAGAAGATGGACTTTTACCGCTAGACAAATCAAATGGGAAGGTTTCAGAGCAGTTTTTTAAACTAGCAGAACTTGCTGGCATTTCAAAAAGGCAATTTGAAAAAGCATTTAAAAGTATGACGACCAATCAGGATAAAGTGTTATCATTAATCGAGCTTTCATACCTTGGTGAAAAGACAAAAAGAAACTACCTTCAAGGCTATCAGACAAGGCTTAAAAAACTTTTAAGGAACTAAAATTTAGGATGCAGTTTATAGTTATCAACAATAGAACACAATGACCCTCCAACCAAAAGAAACCATTACCGAATAGTCGCAATAGTCCTATTTCAAGTAGGAAGAGTATATATACGCTGGGTAGGCAACCACAAAGATTACAATAGATTAAAAAACATCGATAAGTTATAAGATTATGGGAAAATCAATAGCACACGAAGCTTACATTAAAGCAAATCTTCGCTTAGAAGAACTTCTTAAGGTAGTAGGCAATGATACCCCAGAAGATTCTCCTGAAATAAAAGAACTTTTGGAAGTTTCTAACATCATTGAAAAATATGAGGAAATCCATTTCCCCATCGGTTTACCTACCTTACAGGAAATGATTGAACTACGTATGTTCGAAATGGGGCTAAAGCGAAACGATTTAGCTGCGCTATTAGATACAAGTGCTTCACGAATAAGCGATTATTTGAACGGAAAAAGGGAGATTACTTTAAATGTTGCCAAAGCTTTACATCAAAAATTGAATATTGATAGCGATATTATATTGCAGTAAATTCTAAAGCAATGGAAGATAGAAAAGCTACAAATACTGAAAAAGAGGCACTTCAAAAGCTAGGAGAAGAAATCGAAAAAGGCTGGAATAGTGGCACAAGCGAACGTTCTGTAAAAGATATTATAGCATCAAAACAGAGTTCTCAAAACAATATCAAATAATCATGGAAAACATAATCCCATTAAAAGAAAGCAAAAGTGTTCACCTATTTTCCACCCCGAACGCCCCTACCCCAGTGTTTATGGGGATAAAAAGATACTGCATCGGGAAGTAAGGATGGCCAGCTATAGCTGCAAGGATTTGAAACTCGGCCAACCATCTTATTGAGAATATCCCACCATCAAAGGAGCATAGTGCCCGTAGAATTCACCAAGGCTATAAACGGGATTTCCCGGCGTACCCCATTTTTAGATTGTAATGGATTTTTTTAACCAATAGCTGAATCGGGTAACGCATCCCAATTTCGGTACCGTATCGATGCAGCTTTAAGCGGAATGGAAACGGCACCTATATAGCCCTCAGCAGGGAGAAACGAAAACATGTTCCATCTTATTTGCTCCGACCTGTCCCAAGATGTTTCAAGTAATTTGGCATCTTGATCTGTATCCAGGGAGACCGTAAAAGAATCAAGTGGAAACGAAAGACCGCTTCCCTTTGCTTTTATAAAAGATTCTTTACGGGTCCAACAACGGTAGAAAGCCTTTTGCTTTTCATCCTCAGGTAGCGCGTACAGGGTTTTTATTTCCCTTTTGGAAAAGAATTTTTGAGCGATATTCATCACATCGAAATCATCCTTCACTTTTTCCACATCGACTCCTATTTCAATATCCTTGATAAAGCCCAAAACCAATAGATTACCAGAATGGGATATGTTGAACTTTAGATTTTCTTTATTTGCGAAATCAGGCTTCCCATATTCGCCAGTTTGTAAGATAATCTCATTGGGTCCTATTTTAAGATATCCTCCTAATAAACATTTTAATATTGCTCTCGAAATTATAAACCTATTCTTGTCAATTTGAAACTTAAACTTACTTGCTTTAAGTACTTCCTTTTGAGAAAGTAAATTCTTGTATTTATCAATTTTGGCAGCATTGGCATCAAAGGCAGCATACCATAACTGTATTTCATTTTGAGGTACTAAAATCTTATCAAAAGACAAAAGATCCATCATTCAATGTTAGATTCAAAATCTTGCATACATTCATTCAATACTTTGGAGGTGTTCTTAACCATGGGTTCATAAAAAAGTTCGGCATGACGCCCTTCAATTGAAATTATTTTTAGGTTTTTGGTTGAGATTTTCTTCCAAGATTCAATAATCGCAGTATAAACCCAAGAATTCCAAGTTTTTGTCATCAATAGTAAAATAGTGCTATTGTATGGTCGCCAATTGTAATTTTTATATATTCTTAGATAATTGTTTCTAAGACTCACCGCTTTCTTCTCTTCGTGGTTACTCTTATCTTTTTTTAGTGTCAGCCTAAAATGCCTATTAATTCTTCTTCTAATAATATTGATTAGGCTCTTTCGTGGATTTTTACTAAGGGCTTCGATAAATCCCTTTAATCTTGCTTTGGTTTGGGAAAAAGCAAATAATTGATTATGGTCGGCAATTGTATCAACTACCATAAAATTTACTATTTCATTTTTTTTAAGGAGTAGATTCGCAATTTCCAAACCAACTGCCGTGCTAAAGCAATATGCCATAATGTGATAAGGGCCATGGGGTTGTACTATTTTTATCTCCTCTATAAAAATTGCGGAAATTTCCTCTATACTGCGATGTAATATTATATCATTCCCAATTCCTGAAGCTTGTAATGCATAAATTGGCCTATCAATATAATTTGCCATTGAATTATATAAAAAAGTATGATATCCACC
>JBBKWR010000075.1:0-3131 GCA_037969055.1 Flavobacteriaceae bacterium
AGTTGTCTTAGAAGTCCCTTTTCAGTTGTTGCATCCAATCCAAAAGTAATCTTGCTATTTACTTCCCAAAGTTCCTGTATTTGATAAGGTTTTATTTCATACGGGGGATAGGATTCATTGAGGGAGACCAGCGTCACATTATTGGAATTGGGCTTTCTCTCGATTTTTTTGACCAAGACGGCATCTTCCAACACCACGACATACATCTTATTGGCACTGATGTCATCAATTCGCTCTACTGCTTTAGCCAATACCCAATCGCCTGGTTTTAAATTCGGGAACATACTGTCCCCTTCAACCTGGAAACCTCTGTAGGTAGCATTTCGAAACTCGGGAATAGGGAAATCGAAGGCGGGCAATTGCTGGTACCAACTGGCATCCTGTATGTTTTGTGGGTAACCCGCTGCGGCTTTGGCATTGACCAGCACCATATTGTCTTTATCGGAGGAATCTACGGTGACCACTTTTGGAATGACACTGATGTTGGATGGCTGCAAGTATTTCTCCTCGCTTTCCCCAAAAAGCCAAAGGGGATTGATCTTAAATAGTCTTAACAGCTCGGAGACAACCTTACCGGAGAGTTTGGTACGGCCCCTTTCAATATCTGCCGTAGTATTTGAAATACCTAGGAGTTGGGCAAATTCGACCTGGGTATGGCCCAATTCCCTTCTCAGTTCGATAAAGCGTTTCAATGTCAATTCGTTGTCCATCCGATTTAAGTTTCAGTGCAAAGATTGCCCAAATAGCTTGTGCAAACGTTTCAAAATCTATAATTCCCGACGCTTCAATAGTGCAAAGTGCTACAGCGGTATGCTAGATTCTCCTTCCCCAAATATACAAAATATGGAGAATATCCAAAATATTTATTGGAATATTTCCATAATTAGGAATTATTCCATATTTTTGGATTAATTACTAAATCGGTATTATGAATTTTGAAGTACTAAATAAAAAATTAAATGTCTTGGCGAAGGCAGGCATGCAGGATGCCATTTATGTGCGTACAGAAACTATCAATAGGGTTGGAAAAAACAAGTTCCTATTTAAAAGGAAGAGTGAAAACTATACTGGAATACTAAAGGGTGGTCAATTAAGTTTATTTCAATAATTATGGAAACAGCAAGGATTTTAATTTATGATGGAAGTTTTAATGGATTTTTGACCTCCATATATAGGGCTTTTGAAGAAGGGGAAAGGATTATCAATATGCAGCCCTACTCGGTAGGTCAAAATGGACTTTTCTCTGAGACGGAAACTATTGTAACTGAAATAGATAAGGCCAAACGGGTCTGGAACGCTATACAAGCCAAGAGCAATGTGGCCATCAAGAATATTTATTTTTCGTTTTTGAGCGGTAGTAAGGGGATTGAGATCTTGTTGTACAAATACATCTGTAAAATGTTTTTTCCGACGCTGACTTCCGATATGGGCCTTACCGACGACATGGTCCATAGAATTAACAATTTGGCCAAAAGTGTCGCAAGGGAAAAACAACGCTTGGAAACATTTATCCATTTGGAAATGTCCCCTGACGGGATTTATTATGCGTACGTCAATCCCGAATTTGACGTGTTGCCTTTGATTTCCAAACATTTTCGGTCCAGGTACTCCGACCAACCATGGATCATCTATGACACGAAAAGAAAGTATGGTCTTTCCTTTGATTTGTTATCCATAGCAATTATTTCTACGGATCCCCGAGATATACTTGCCAAGAATGTATTTGCGTTAGAAACTGTGAATGACGAAATTTCAGGGTATCAAGACCCGTCAATCGATTATGCAATCAATTCTTCCGACCATGGCGACACTCAGTTGCCCTACTCGCAAAGGCCCTATTCAAATTATTTAAGCGAACGGAAGGCCGTGTAATCAGCTTTTTTTAGTCGCCAGGCCGTCTATTGTATTTTGACTGAGGGCCTGGACACCCAGATATGGAATATCCTAATTATTTACCACTTCTCCACTGTACTATTGGCACTTTGGCTTTTGTCCGGCTATTACAACCCTAATCCAATTTTTAATGATTGTTAGGTCTTAGAGGACCTATTCTCCACAAGTTTTCCCTTCCTTAAAAAGGTTGGGATACTAATATTTGACTCCCTAAGCAACACACTTGTTGCTATCATGTCCAATAAACTGTCCAAGAAATATTTAAAATATTTGGTCTGCAAGCATTATGCAGAGTGCAACCCTACTTTAGCTTTAACAGATCGACATAGTGCGCAATATGGAGTTTTGTGGGTACAGGCGAAAACCGAAAAGCCTTCAAGAGAGTAGGTAAGAATACTTAATATACATCTAATGAAATCAATTTGTTTTATTATGCTCATATTTTTTTCTGTAGCCATTTTTGCGGCCGAAGGGAATAAGAGTACTATACCAATTGCTTATGATATTGATAGTCAAGTATCAGCTGTTAGAAATAATACATGCTTGACACATATTTCTAAATTGGAAATATATAAACAATGTTCAGTTACATCTTCTGGCACAGTGCAAACCGAAAATATGGCGTTCACCTTGGTGCTAACTGTCACGGGACCGTGTAATTCTTCATTGGCCCAAAAAATGAGGGATGCCATTGCCACAGTAAGGGCTGCCTTTAAATAATCACTAACTTTTAAATTACAATATCATGAGAAAATTACTTTTTACCCTTTCCATTATGTTTGTTCTTCTCAGTTCAATGGCGAATACGCCTTTGACATCAATGGCCAAGATGCCTGAAAACTTGTTGCTTGAGGAATCCCAGAATCAATTGGTCATTGAAATCCAATCCAATACCGGGGATCAAAGGCTTGAATACCTTTTCAATACGGCGGAAGAACTTCTAAATTTTGATTTGGATACGCTCTTCGAGAGCATAGCTGTCGCAAAGTCTTTAGATGATTTATGCACGGTATCCATTACCGTTACCGTGAGGCTAGGCATCGATTCCAACTTTGTTGAAGCCTCGGCCACGGCCAGTGGTATTGCTTGTGGCGAAGTTGTAAAAGCCATAAAGGCATTAAGGGCCCAGATTCTAGCAGGAATAAAATAGAACTATAAATTTTATATCAGCAGCAGTACCACCAAAATGGTACTGCTGCTAATTAAATATGGACAATATGGTAAAAAAGCACCTTTTA
>JBBKWR010000076.1:0-4569 GCA_037969055.1 Flavobacteriaceae bacterium
TTGTTGGGTAAGACGGCAATATCCCACCAATAAATAATGCTTGTTTCCGATTTAATATTATTTTTAAAAAACAAAAAAACATTATGGGTTCAAGACGAAGTTTTCTGGAGAAATTGACGGTATCGGCCATTGGCGTACCATTTTTGTACAATAGCACCAATCTTTTCGCCGCCTCCGGGGAGCCTTATGAAGGACCAATCTTAAGGGTTGCCATCATGGGCCTGGGAAGTTACGGAACCAGGGTAGCCGAGGCTATGCAGACCTGCACCAGGGCCAAATTGGTCGGGGTGATCAGTGGGACCCCTACAAAAGTAACGGCATGGCAGTCAAAATATGGTATCCCCCAGAAAAATTGTTATAACTATGACAATTTCGATAAGATCAAGGACAATCCCGATATCGATGCGGTTTATATCATTACGCCAAACGGACTCCACAGAGATCAGGCCATACGGGTTGCCAAGGCAGGGAAACATGTAATCTCCGAAAAACCAATGGGCATCAATGCCCAACAGGGCCAAGAGATGGTCGATGCCTGCAAGGCGGCCAACGTTAAATTGTTGATCGGCTACCGCATGCACTTCGAGCCCAATACAGTAGAAGTCATCCAAATGCGGATGGCTGGTGAATTCGGGAAGCCAAAGTTTTTTCAAGGCCTATCGGGTTTTGTGATTGGAGACCCAACCCAATGGCGCTTGAACAAAGCGCTTTCCGGAGGTGGGGCGATGATGGATATCGGCATATATTCCATCAACGGGGCCCGGTATATGTTGGGGGAGGAACCTATTTGGGTCACCGCACAAGAGACCAAAACGGATCCGGTAAAGTTTAAGGAAGGGATCGATGAGACCATACAGTTTCAAATGGGATTCCCCAGCGGGGCCGTAGCTTCCTGCCTGTCGACCTATGCCATGAACCATTTGGATCGATTTTTCTTGAACGGAGAAGACGGATATGCGGAAATGTGGCCTTCCACCGGATATGGGCCCATTAAAGGCCGCACCCATAAGGGAGAACTGACCCAGCCCCATACCATACACCAAACCCTGCAAATGGACGGGATGGCCCGTTTAATTTTTGAAGGTGTTGAACCCATCGTTCCCGTTGATGGGGAAGAAGGCGTAAAAGATATGAAGATCATCGACGCCATCTTTTTGGCGGCAAAAACGGGTAATAAAGTAAGTGTATAACAAGATAATGATCCATTACGATGAACTAATTTCTTGATGGAATCCTATTGTTTAAATAAAAATAGATGAGAATAAGACCCAATTTACTTGGTTTGACCATACTGATTTTCATGGCTTGCAAGTCTGAAAAAAGCAAAGAAAACGAAGCAATGGCATTGCAGATCAGTCCCGATAATGCGGGCCTTTCCGTTCCTGACGGATTTGGGGTGATCAAAGTGGCAGAGTCCCTTGGAAATCCTAGGCATATAGCTGTAAATGCTAGGGGGGGAATCTATCTAAAATTGGGCAAACTGGTGAATGGACAGGGTATTCTATATTTAGAGGATACCGATGGCGACGGCATTGCGGAAACCAAACTGGGCTTCGGGGATTATGCGGGCACGGGCATCTTTGTAGATGATCAATACCTGTATGCCTCCTCCGATGAGGAGATTTTTCGCTATCCGCTCGATGGAAATGGAAAGGTATCTGACCCCGCAACACCCGATACAATTGTTAAGAAACTGATTGCGCGGGGCGACCACGCCTCCAAATCGTTCACCTTGGATGGCATTGGCAATCTTTATGTCAACATAGGGGCCTATTCGAATGCTTGTCAGGTTCAGGACAGGACCTTGGGCTCCCCGGCCATGATGCCCTGTACCATTTTGGATTCTGCCGGAGGTATTTGGCGTTTTAGGACGGATAAATTAAAGCAAAGCTATGGGGACGGTCTTCGATATGCGACCGGACTCAGAAACGTGGTCGGTTTGGATTGGAACAAAGAAGATGATCGATTGTTCGTAATGCAACATGGAAGGGATATGCTGTATACGCTGTTCCCCGATTTGTATGACATTAAGACTTCTGCCGAGCTTCCGGCCGAAACCATGTATGAGATTACGGAAGGAGATGATGCGGGCTGGCCCTATATATACTACGATCATCTCCAAAATAAGAAAATACTCGCCCCTGAATATGGAGGAGATGGCAAAAAAACGGGGGGCGAGAATGCCATTGATCCTGTGGTAACTTTTCCCGCCCATATGGCTCCCAATGCCCTACTTTTTTATACGGGCGACCAGTTCCCGGAGAAATATAAAAATGGCGCATTTATCGCTTTTCACGGCTCTTGGAACCGCGCCCCTGAAAAGCAGGAAGGTTTTATGATCGCCTTTGTCCCTTTTAAAAATGGAAAACCAAGTGGCGATTGGGAGGTGTTCGCGGATGGTTTTGCGGGCAAGGAAGCAGTACTTTCCCCGAGAGAAGCGTCGCACCGACCCACCGGATTGGCACAAGGCCCTGACGGTTCGCTTTATGTATCGGATGATGCTGGGGGCACACTGTTCAGAATAGTTTATACTAAAATTTAGTTCTTGCACGATATACGGCTTGGGCCAATACAGGTCTATACCCATTTTACATCGGGCTTTTATTTCGTACTTGCTATTAACCCCGTCCCATGTAAGGCATCCCATTTGCCATGATCGTTAGAAAGGGCACATTGGCATCCAGTGGCAGCCCTGCCATATACACGACGGTGCGTCCGACATCTTCCACATTGATGGTTGGCTCTTTTTTTTGGGAACCGTCTGCCTGTAGGATGCCGGACTCCATTTTTTTTGTCATCGCACTGGCGGCATTGCCGATATCGATCTGGCCGCAGGCGATATTGAACGCCCGTCCGTCCAAGGAAGAAGATTTGGTCAAACCTGTAATGGCATGTTTGCTCGCAGTATAAGGTGCGGAATGGGGCCGCGGTACATGGGCGGAAATGGAACCGTTATTGATGATGCGCCCACCGATGGGAACTTGTTTTTTCATCATTATGAACGCTTCCTGGGTACACAGAAAAGCACCCGTCAGGTTCGTGTCTATGACACGTTTCCATTCCTCTAGGCTCAAGTTTTCCAAGGGTTTGGCCGGCGCGCCTACTCCTGCATTATTGAAGAGCAGGTCTAGTCGACCAAAGGTTTTTAAGACCTTGGCAAATAGATTTTTTACACTCTTTTGATCGGTAATATCGGTAACCACGACCAAATGCCTTTCTTTGGAAAAATCGGTAGCCGTTTCCTGGAGCTGATTGTCCCGTCTCCCTGCCAAAACAAGGCACCAACCGTCTTTGTATAGGGCAACGGCCACCGCCCTTCCAATGCCGGATCCTGCCCCGGTCACGATTGCAATTTTATCCTTCTTGTCCATGTCAATTTATATTTTTTTGATTTGGAATGTTTTGCTCCCCGATATACAATTTGATCACCTCTTCCGCGGAAGTATCACGAACAAATCCCAAGGTATTTGCCCGCTCGGTATTAAAATGTGGGGGCCAGGTGAGCACGATACTCTGCAAAAAGGTATCGGGCTCATAAGCTATTAATTTGATTACTGATGCTCCCGCTATTTTTTCCAGACTTGATACCATGGTTTTGATCGTAGTGGTCAAACCGGGGAGGTTGAACACCCTGTCGTCGCCAATGGGTTGTTCGTCCAAATTAGCGGCATGAATAAAATTTTGGATGACTCTATTTGGCGATTGTATCCAAACTTCCGTGTCCAAAGGCACTGGATAGGTTGCCTTTTTTCCGTCCAATGGTTCTCGGATGATGGAACTTACAAAGGAAGAAGTAGCGGCGTTGGGTTTACCGGGCCTGATGGCAATGGTCGGTAACCGTAGGCTCCGGGCATCCACAACCCCCCTTCTGCTATAATCGTTCATGAGCAGTTCCACCATGGCCTTTTGGGTACCGTACGAACTTCGCGGTTTGGCATTGGTATCATCTTGTATCATTTTGGTCACGTCCCCCCCGAACACGGCGCAAGAACTTGCAAATACAATGCGGGGACAAAAGGTTAGTGATCGACATAGTTCCAGTAACTGCAAGGTGGCATGGAAATTAATCTGCATGCCCAAATCCAAGTTTTTTTCTGCCTCCCCACTAACAACTGCTGCAAGGTGGAAAATTAGATCAGGGCGTTTTGCAAGAACTTTTTGCATGACCGCTGCTTCCTTGAAATTTGCTTGAATATTATTTAACCTTTTATCCTTGGTCATCGGGGTTGGGAAAGTTAGGTCCAACAGGGTTAGCTGCTGCAAAGCTCCCTGTTTGATTCCACCATTGGCCAAGAGTTCCTCCGCCAACCGTTTTCCCAAAAAGCCACCGCCACCGATAATGAGTACATGCATTGACATCAATTTTTGAAGGGTCATCCAGTAAAAAATAACAACAAACCGCTGTCAAACTTTATGTTGTTTTATCAGACCACAAGATTGTCCAAGGGCTCGCCCTTGATGAATTGGATAATATTGACGGCCGCCAGCCGGGACATTTCGTCACGCGACTCCACTGTTGCCGAGCCTATGTGGGGCAGCACTGCTACATTTTCCATTTGTAACAAAGGA
>JBBKWR010000077.1:0-5056 GCA_037969055.1 Flavobacteriaceae bacterium
TAATGTCCAACATACATACCCGCTGCGGTCGTCCAACCAGAACTCGCTTTTTTGGCAAATCTAAAAACGGAAAGGTCAGACATGCCAATGTGCATGGCGGCGTTGGCAAACCAAGACCACAGGGCAACATGCCAAAAGGTGTATTTGATCTGGCCGGGAAAAGGATCGGATCCCTCTCCCCAGATGCCCCAGAATTCGGAGAAATTGGTAACCCCCAGTTGATTGAGGGAGATGATACCACAGGCTATAAAGGCGAGCACGATGACGGGGGACATCCAATTCGCCGCTTTTGACACGGTATTAAAACCTTTAGCGGCGATGATGGAGATCAGCGCGCCTATGGCAATCACGATCAGGACCCAGGTAATGCCATTGGGCATCGTATCGGTCAATTTGGGCATTTCCATATTAAAGGGAATGCCGACGGCAGTGGCAGAGACGGTGATCATGGCCCCAGCCAAAAAACAGAACAAAATGCCATTGGCCAAATTATAGCCAATCACCAACTTTTTACCACATATTTTCTCGAGCTGATAGTAAAGAGTCAACCGATATTTTACTGCAATTTCAGCGGTCAAAAAACGCCAGCTCAATACCGCCATTAAGTTCCCCAAAAGCAGTCCGATGATTAAATCGAAAGCGCTGACCCCGGTGGTCAAAAACAAGGGCCCGATCACAAATTCTGTCCCTGCCGCATGTTCCCCGGCATACATGCCCAAAAAACTCAACCATCCCTTTAATTTGGATCGTGGTACCGGTTCCCGTTCGAATTCACCGCCAGCGATTTCTTCTATTTCTTCTTCAATATTGTATTGGCTCATATCATTTGGTTCGTTAGTTGGTTTTATTTAAGTCGAGTGGCAAATGTTCTGTAAGTGAATAATTATCCATAAGGAATTTGGGGCGAAGCCCTGCATTGGAATTAACCAGGGCCGCGCCCAGTGCTGACCCTAACGACGAATTTGCCGTATAGATCCGAATGTCTTCCAAAGAGTAACTCAGCATTTTGATGAATACCTCGTTGTCGGTAAAACCGCCATCAATATACAGTTGGTCCATTGAATGGGTACCCATCGCGGAACGAATACTGCGCACCTGTAATGCAACGAGTTCCAACATTAAACGGTGGTAGGCGTGTTCATAACGAGCGAAGGTAAGTTGGGTCTGTTCTGGAACCTTCCCCCTTGCAATACTTATCCATTTAAACATGGGCCCGGCAGCTTTCCCGACTGCCAAAAAAATATCCCCATCAAAAACCACCGATTGGTGATATTCAAGGGGCACCTTATAATGGGCCGCCAAAACCGCTACCTGAAGTTGGTACTCATTGCCAAGAAATAATCGTGATACTTTTACTGGCGAACCATCGATCTGCATATTAAAGATGCAGTTGTTTTGAACATCGCTCTTGGACAACATCCTGTTGGAAAAAGGATTGATCGAAATACTCCAAGTGCCCGTGGAGACCAAAATAAATGGATTTTTAATACTCCTTACATAAGGTAAAAGGGCAGCAGAGCTATCATGTAGGCCCAGTCCAACTTGTATTTTATTGCCTTTAATTGCGATGGAAAAAGACTTGCTGGCGCTTTCAATGGGTGGCAAGATCTTATCTATTTCCTCTTGATAAACCCATGCGTGATAATCTTTTTTTTCATAATCCCAAAGACCCGTATGGCATCCGATACTGGTATATTCGCTTACCGGTATGCCTGTGAAAATATAACTGAGGTATTGGGGCAAATGAAGCGAATATTTGACTTTGGCAAAAACTTTCGACTTTTTATGCTTGAGCCAGTACAGGTGCATACCCGTATTGAGCATGCCCAACTTTTGCGATCCTGTTGTCCTTGAAAACGTTTCCTCAGGGCCGTATTTGGCATAAAATGCATCAGAAATTTCATCGTCCAACGGTTTTTGGTAATTGTAAAGCGGGGTAAGCACTTTGCCGTTTTTGTCGATGTGTACCAAACTTGCTCCATAACAAGAAAAGTTCAATGCAAATATTTCATAATCATGGGCCTGCAAGAGTCGGTCTACGACTTCCTTTGTCCAATGAATCAAGGCTTCCAAATTTTCCGTGGGATAGCCGTCCTCATCCTTAATTTCATCAAAGCTGATATATTCCCGGTAAACTTCATGGTAGTCCGTATCAAAAAGGAAAAACTTTTTGTTTGTTTTTCCAATGTCAAATACGGCGGTTACCTTAGTTCTCATTCCCTGATTTCTATAGTCCAGATGCAACGCTATGTTTACCCCTTTCTTTGATCAATTGCTCTCGGATCTTTAAGGAACGAAAAGTCTTTAGCGGATGCAAGGCACCCCCACGCCTCGACCTCGCTGCTCCCAATAATGGCCTCACATCGGTGCGATAGGCATTTTGTAAAATTTCTTGGCACAGCACCACATCGTTGTTTTGTTGCGCTTTTTTTAATTGGTCCTGATCGATCAATAGCGCCTTTGCATAGGCCTCTTGTATGGCTTCAAGGGATTGCAGCAGGTCTTCCAAAGGATCTTTGATATTGTGACTGGCATCGATCATCCAAGCCGGATATGGATTTTGTGGATTGTTTTTCATACCATAAACCAATTCGTTAAAGATCAAGAACAGGGCATAGGGTTTTATACTTCCCACGGTACTGTCATCATCACCATACTTACTGTCATTGAAATGAAAACCGCCCAATTTGCCTTTGAGCATCAGGGTTGAAACGATCTGTTCAATATTCGTGTTGGGCAAGTGGTGTCCCAAATCGACCAAGGTATAGGCCCTCTCCCCGCAGGCATTCGCCAACATAAAAGAGGTGCCCCAATCTTGGATCACGGTACTATAAAAATTTGGCTCGTAGGGTTTGTATTCAATAAAGAGTTTCCAATCCAAGGGCAAGTGCCCATAGATTTCTTTAAGACTCGACTGGGTATGTTGTAACGCCGTTTGTAAGTTGCGCTGTCCGGGAAAATTGGCACCGTCGGCCAACCAAACGGTTAGACTTGTTGAACCCAGTTTTTTGCCAATTTCGACGACCTCTAAATTGTGTTGGACCGCCTGCTTTCTCACTGCATCACTGTTGGCACTTAAGGAGCCGAATTTATAACTCTCAATGGCATTTTTTTGGTCTTGGAAGGTGTTTGAATTCATGGCATCAAAAAGAATATCATGGGTCTTGGCCAGTTCTTTGATCGCCTTATAGTCGCTCGGAACATCCCACGGGATATGTAGGGATATGGCACCAGCGGTCTGGGTTAAACTGTGCAGTAGGCCTACATCTTCAATTTTTTGTTCCAGGCTTGCCGGTTCCCCATAAAAAGAAAACCTACCGAAACGCGTTCCCCCTGCCCCTAAGGCCCAACTGGGAACGGCGACTTGGAAGGCGGCCAATTGATCAACGATGCCATCCACATCGCGCCCATTGTTGGTCAGCGTATTGGATAAGAAATCGAACCCTTCGTTATGGGTTTTAAAATATTGTTTGTTTTCTTCCGCGATGCTATCCTTGGTAATTTTCATGGCAATTTTATTTCATTATCGTTTTATAGCTGGAGGATCGATGGCTTTCTTCGGTGATGCTTTCCATCAATGATGGTGCGTTTCCAGATGCTGGCGCAGTAGGTCTTTACCGTAATCATTCCCATTTGGGGTCCTGACCACCGTGTGGATATGATTGCGGGTCGGCAACTTTCGATCCATATTAGGAACGCCCACCACCCTTTGATGATCGAACTCAATCAAAACCACAGGGCTATGGATGCGATAGTAAAAAACAGCATCGGCGTCGGATTGGCCCACCCAGGCGAACCAAGTATTATCTAAATGCGATTCGATTTCTTCCATTTTTATCTGCTGGTGCCCTTCCCTCATGTTGTTGATATATTGGGCCACCAGCGCCAGCAATGCCTTTTGATGGGGTCCCGACAACAAGGAAACGGGAATGCCTTCATAGTTTAGGATCACATTGTCCTTAAAAGCTTGGGCCTTGGCATCATCCTCAATTTTAGAAGCGGATAAGGTTGCTTTTTTTTGCTGTTCCAAGGGTAGGGATTGCATGAACGAAAGACCTAAATTTTGTTCGTCCTGGAACAAACTGTTGCCTTTATACTTCCCTGTGGTAGTGATGATGGGCTCTCCGCCCATGAATACTGGTGACATGACGATTTGGTCACCCAACACAAAATAATTGATGACGAGGTGGTGGCCATCCAATTGCCAGCCCCAGGGTTCTGTCTCGGAAGGAGTTCCCATAAAGGTGAAAAAGTAAAGTTCTTCATCAAAGGCTTCAGACCCATTATTGAGCTCTTTGAGGGTTTGATCCGTTTTCATGATATCCTTGCTGAGTGCCAATCCTTTGGCACTTAAGGAGGCCTGCATTAAATTAAATGCTGCCTTTTTCTGAACGGGATTCATTTCTTTTAACGAAATGCCCTGTCTTTTATAAATACCGTTATCCACATTGCACCATTTGCGCCATTCGTCGTCGTCAATGGCGAACTTTGTACGCCCAAGTTGTTCTGTGTTCAGGAGGTCTAAAAAATGTTCGGCGGCCCCCTGAATAGGCTTGGTGGATACCCCGGTGGAACGGATGGGAAAAAGATCCAACTCCTTGCCATTTTCCGTCATCACCCCTACAAACTTTTCTTGTAATGCTTTGGCCTGTAGTCCAGCAAAAAAAGCCATGAGACGGTTGGGTTCTTCCTTTTCAACTTTGGCGGCTTCCACATTTTTTTGATCAGGCAACTGTTTGCAGCATATGAGCAAAGCGAATAAAACTAATGGCATTAATTTTTTCATGCTTAATTGATTAGCGAGCATCATTTGTTGGGTACCCATTTATGCTATGAAGATAGCGAAACCGATCCAATCGGTTACCGTACAAAGGCATTGGCCATGCCGCCATCCACATTAATAATATTACCTGTTGTTTTATCCAAAAGGCCTACGTAGGCAAACACCGCTTTGGCGATATCTTCGGGATAAATAATCTCGTTCAACAAGTTTCTTTTGGCATAATGTGCGGGAAGTTCCGCCACGGTAATGCCGTATGCTTTGGCACGACCCTCG
>JBBKWR010000078.1:0-6517 GCA_037969055.1 Flavobacteriaceae bacterium
TACTAAAAACCGTAAAAGTGCATCTTCAGGGGACGCCAGTATCTTCAGGGTACCGGCCCGTAAAGGAACCTATACCGCCGAACTTGTAGGTAAATTTAACACTTGTAAACCAGATGAGAACTGTAGGGTGACCGCGGCTACCATCTCGCCTAATGGCAAAATGGTGGTCTTGCTGGGCAAGGGAAAGCTCTGGATTTTTACAGGATTTAAAGGCGCTAATTTTGCATTGGGACAGATGAGGACCGCTGATTTAAAGGTTACTACGCAATTGGAGGCCATCTGTTTCCTTAATAATGGGACTTTATTAATATCAGATGAGAAAAAGGGCGATACAGGGAGAAATCTATATCGATATGATCTAGAAAAATAATTGTACATAGTTTCTCAGAATTCAAATCCAAGTCCGAATGCAAATCGAATTCCTTCCGCACCGGTAAAGAGGGCCAGCCGGATGGCCGCCAAGTTCGCCGCATTTAAAAATAACCCGCCTCCGTATGAGTTATGCCACTTCTCGGAGTCCTCATTCGGCGCCCATACCCGACCATAGTCAAAACCCCCATAAACGCCAATGGCCGTTGGTACAATACCAGATCGCAATCGACCAATGTTATAGCGAAGATCCGTGCTTTGGTAATAGGCCGTTTTGCCTGAGAAGCGTTGGTTCCTGAAGCCCCTCAGGCCATCGATCCCACCAATGGTCGCGGCTTGATAGAACTCATACCCATTGCCAAGGTTAAAATATCCCTTCCACTTGGTCGCAAGGACTAATCGACCATTTGGCATCAATTTATGGTCAACTGAAAGTGATGGGGAAACATAACCGAAACTCCTTCCACCGACATCCAAGTTGTTTTTGTACCCCACCAGGAAGGTGGACGACATTCCAAGGGTCGGAAAAGCCGAGTTGTCGTGATTTTCATAGGTGTACAGGAATTCTACTCCGGCAAATTTATTCCGTGTTTCCACCCCATTATCCTGATAAAATACATTTATGAACCTATCCTCAGTTTCATCGACCTGAATGTCTTCATAGTTTACGCCAGCCTTAATTCTAGAGCCCATTGGACCATTCCAGACCAAGGACGGCGAGAAGAACAATGTTTCCAACTTTACACGATTATAATCGAGATCTAATACGTCATCCAAATTTTCGGTCTCATTCCCAAAACCAAAAAAATTAGTGGAAAAATTGGGGCTGGTCAGCTTGCCTGCCAATTCTAAGTTCGCCTTACCCAAGACGTTCGCAAACTCACCACTATAATTCAACTCAAAGCCATTGGTGGCAAAATAGTAGGCCCCGCTCGCTTTGTGTTGCTGGGTGAACGGATTTTGCCTGAACGCATTGTAGGTATACGTCTCGTTTAGCCCAATTTTCAAACCATCATCCGGATTAAAACCAATAGTCGGGATAATCTGGTTCGTACTATTGCGCAGTTCAAAAGGTTGGTACGTATTGAGTTCATAATCATCGGTAAGTCTTATTTTAGCCCTCGTCGCATCCTTAAAAGTGTTCTTTTTAGACTTATGATCGTATACCAAAGTCTTTTTGCCCTCTCCTATTTCATAGATATCGTTATTCTGCCCTCCAATAAGTCTAACCTTAATACGATTTTTTGTGACCCCTTTTACTTCAAAACGATCTTTATCATCCAATCCGTAAACCCATATCTCCTTGGTAGTATCGGAATTAAATATTTTATCGAAAAACTTCTTTTTCTTTTTACCGTCGATGATCCGAAATGCCTTTACGTCGGTTTCCGTTTTGTTTAAATATTCAATTTCAAACCAGTCATCCTTATCGGTACCGGTTACATTTGCATATTTGTTGAGTATCCCAAAGTAGGTCTTGGCCGTTTGATCAATTTCCTTAGTGCGGGCTAGCAAGATTCGTTTTATTTCTGCTACGGTTTCGTCCCGTACTTCTTTAGGAAATGACATTAACGCCTTATCGACAACGGTTGCGGAAAGGTTATCTTGAATATATTTTGCTTGTGCGCTCCATTGTTCCACTTTAGTTTCCGACAATAAAGCCATATCGAGCACGTAAGTCTTTGGGGAAGAATTGAATCCCTTTACGCTTCTAATTTCCTCTTTGAAACCTTCCATTAAGCGTAGGACTGGGATAAGTCTAGTAGCCACTCCCATAAACAATCCATCCCCCATAATGGAATAAGCTTGGTCGCGATCCCTAGGGACTGGCCTAAAGGTTACTTTTTTGTTTCCCTTTGGTTTAAACTGGGCCCAGCGCCATTGATCTACGTGCCGATCCCAATCTCCTATTACCATATCGAACAGCCGTGCGCGAATGTACCTATCGGTGTCAACTTCATAATTTTCATCATCCCGAAGCAATTCGATCATCTCATCAGTGCTGACCAAATTATCGGAATATCCAAAACTTTTTTGATCGCCGTGACCCTCGCCGCTATGTTCTTCGATCATATACAATTCATCTCCAAATTGCTCATTAAAATCTTCCAAGGCACTTTGCTTGGGCACATAGTACAGTACCGGATTGGTGTGGTAAATGTCGACCGCGTCCGATAAGGGCCCTATCGTGAATGGTGCATAAGGATGTGATCCCGTGTAAAAATCCTCTAAAAATTTCTGCACATAGGTATCTTCCAAATCATCGATGACATATTGCTGTTGGAATACCATGGCCTGTAAATAGGCTTCTGCCTGCTTTTTCAAAGCTCTCATGACATATTCCCTACCATCCGAACGCCTTAGCCTAAGGGATTTCGACTGATGTCCTCCTCCCGCACGAATTGGTATAAGTCCACCATACAAAGTGTCCAACCGTACTGTAGGTGCACTAACCTTGGTACCATAATATTTTCTGTATCGTTCCCCCCAAAGGGTTTTGAAAAATCCACTCTTATCGATTTCCTCATCTGTATAGATCGACGCAGAAACTTCTGCAGGAAACGATTCGGCATATTTATGAACGTTGTTTTTACGGTCAGGTGGCAAAACATTGGTGTTGAACAAGGTAGATTTTTTGCCTTGGTCGGATATCCCGGTGAAACGCACGGTAGAGGAACCATCTGTATAAATATCCAATACCGCATAACCCATGCTACCGGTAGAAAAGCTACTGCCGCCGGATAATCTGGTATTTCCTGCTTTGGCCCCTGAACCACTTACAATTTGAGGAGTGTTCTGTTCTACAATGTACTGGAGCGAATGCTCGTGTCCGGACGTAAAAATGACTTTTTCGGAAAATTGTGCCAGGGTGACCATCCTATTTTTCAACACTTTGTATCGTTTGTTTTCAAGGTCTTCCCTGGAAGCCCCTGAGGTTACCTTTAGAAGGTTGATCAAAGTGCCCAAAATTGGCAGTGGCACCTTGCTACTGCTCGGATAAATTTGCTGCTTCCATGAGTATTCGCCCCCGTGCACGCCGTAGCTAAACATGGGATGGTGCATGGCAATTATAGTAGTTTTATCACGATTTTTTTTAATGGTCCCTTCCACTTCCTGCCAGAAGCTAGAGCGACTCTTTATGGAACATCCTTCGTTAATGGTTGGAAACCTGTCCCAATCAGCGAGGTACCATTCGGTATCGATGGCGATAATGACTAGTTGATCGTTAATTTCGATTTCCTCAATTGGACAACCATTTTCGGGAAGAAATGGGTTTTTTTGTTTGAGTTTCTTTTTGATATAATCTTCTTGTCTCTTTAACCCTATTGGACCTTCATTGTACCAATCGTGATTGCCAGGGATAAAGAGAGGGCGGCCCTTAAAATCATCCAAAACATTCAATTGTGCATCTAAATGGTTTTTCGCAATTTGGTAGGCGATAGTGGAATCTTTTTTGTCGGGAAGGCCCGCTGGATAAATGTTATCCCCTAAAAACACGACGGTACTTTTTTCCGTCGCATCCTTTAGTTCATTTTTAAGTGATGAAAGTACCGGATTTATGCCCCCCATGGGAGATAGGCCCGCATCGCCTATTAAGTAAATGGTGTGGGAAATGGTCTTGTTACTAGGTGATTCTTTCTCCCAATTGTCCACCGAATATTTCGTCTGGTACGTCGCACAACTTGTAAAAAAAACCACGGATAGTATCGCAATGTAATATTTCTTTATAAGCATGAGTTAAAGTTTATAATTTTGTAATTTGGGGGAGTTCTAATACTTCCTATATGTCGGAAATTGTTGAGAAAACTAAACTTTTTGTGACCGATTTATTGTCCAATTCTTTGGACACTAAATATTTATACCACAATTTACGTCATACGCAAAGAGTAGTTAAAAATACTAAAGAATTATTAGATCATTCCTCCTTGGCTGAGAAAGAAAAGGAGATGGTACTATTGGCTGCATGGCTGCATGATACCGGTTATACCAAAAATTTTGAAGACCACGAAGAACAAGGTTGTAACATCGCCTCGGCTTTTTTAAAAGAGCACGGTTATGGTCCCGAACAAATAGGAAAAGTATCAGAACTGATCATGGCAACCAAGCGCCATTTTGAGCCCCAAAACTTGATGGAGCAGATCATAAGAGACGCCGATACCTCGCATTTTGGAAACAATACCTTCATGCAAACTACAGAACTATTTCGGGAAGAGCTTTCACTTTTGGGAGTTGCAAATTATTCTATTAGGGATTGGCGCAATGAAAATATTAAGATGTTCGGGAATGAACATAAGTATTACACCGATTACGCTATAAATCAATGGCAAAAGACGAAGGAAAAAAATCTTAAAAAACTTAAAAAAGAAAATAAGGCAGAAAAATCCATAGCCAAAAAGGAAGGCCTCAAGGCAAAATATAAGAACGAAAGTCCAGATCGAGGCATCCAGACCCTTTTTAGGGTTACTTTAAAAAATCACCTCACCCTTAGCGATATTGCCGATACCAAAGCCAACATTTTGTTATCTGTCAATGCCATTATTATTTCTTTGGTGCTTTCGAATCTAATCACAAAGTTCGACAATGCATCAAATTCATATTTAATTTATCCAACAGTGATTTTTATCATATTCAGCGTTGCCTCAATGATATTGGCTGTATTGGCTACGAGGCCCAATGTTACCAGCGGGGAGTTCACTAAAAAAGATGTAATTGACAAAAAAGTAAACCTATTGTTTTTCGGTAATTTTCACAAAATGAAGTTATCGGATTATGAATGGGCCATTCAAGAGTTGGTCAAGGACAAAGAATATATTTACAGTTCTTTGACCAAGGACCTTTATTTCTTGGGCATTGTATTGAATAGAAAATACAAGATTTTAAGATGGACCTACACCATTTTTATGCTCGGCATCGTGGTATCTGTAATTGCATTCGCCATTGCATTCCGCTTTTTTGGACCGCATGCGAATGCGGCACTTTAGGCCTTTAACTCTTCCATTAAATCTTCATAGGTATAGGTCTTCTCTATTTCCTTGCCCATTTTGTAGAGTATTTCAGCCCGAATGGCCTTCAATCCAGATACACCCTGTAACCCCTCCATTTCCACAATTTCTACATTGCCCGTAAAATAACCCTTCGATTTAAGGAACTTTATGTACCTCAGGTATTCCAGTTCATCACTTTTTTGGGAGTAGACGATTACCATTTTACCTTTTTGGGTGATGCGTTCATTGGTGCCTTTAACAAACGATTTATCTATTCTTTTTTTAATAATTTCATATCGGGCATTATAAGTACCGTCTACATCAAAACGTTTTTCATCCATCCGAAACCGGATCGACAAAGAAGTATTGTAAACCAATATTAGGGAAGCTACATCCAACGGCACTGGAAGCTGGGGCTTTAAATTGTAATGTTCGTTTTCCATCTCGCACATAACTTGTAACTGCCATAGACGTAAATTATTGAGGTACAACATATCATAATCCTGATCTTCTGAAATACTTGCACCGATGTACAGATTGTGCTCTACCCCGTCGGTCTTGTAACGTTCGAAATAGTGTGGGAACATTTCCTGTGCCTCTTCC
Organism: Flavobacteriaceae bacterium; assembly: GCA_037969055.1. GTDB lineage: Bacteria > Bacteroidota > Bacteroidia > Flavobacteriales > Flavobacteriaceae > Pelagihabitans. Next base: position 5,958 of record JBBKWR010000078.1, read on the forward strand.
TGTTTTTTGTCTAGCAAAGAAGCTAATTTTTTATTGATGATCATAACACTATCATCGTAATTTTTACGATGGTCGTAGTAGGAGCCCGTATTGGGTTCAATATGTGATTCATAGCTGTCGATCAACTTTTCCAAATTTGGGTCCAACTTTTTCAAGTGTCGGAAAACAGGATTGATTTCCTCGGTCACAAAATTAAAGATGGCCTGTTCGCTGTTGGTATGCAGGGCACCTTTGATATCGTCGATATGATTGCCTATCCTAAAGATAAGTTCCTCATAGATAGGTAGTTTGGTCTTGCTGAATGCCTCGACCAGAACCTCGGAAACCTCAGAAAGCTGTATCATTAAATCGCGTTGGATGGCAATGTTTCTTGCTTGTGATGATTCCTTGATATCGATCTGTCCGTATAAAGGACTCACGTCCTTAAACACTACTTCCTTAAAAGATGGCTGCAAACCATCAAGGCTATCCTTAATAAATTTTTTGGCCTCTTCCTGAAATCTCCAATAAACAGAGGAATGAACAGAGGTACACTCGTTTTGTATTATAGCGTCTATCAA
>JBBKWR010000079.1:0-8137 GCA_037969055.1 Flavobacteriaceae bacterium
TTGCTCTCAGGATTTGAGGATTTCTTCCATGGCGAAATCTTGGGTCAAAAGAAGTTCTTGCGAGATCTATCCAAGGGAAATCAAAAGAAAGTGGGGATTGTGGCATCGTTCCTTGGCAATCCCGAACTGATCATTTTGGACGAACCATTCGCCAATCTCGATCCTACTACGCAAATTCGCTTGAAAAACATCATTAACGATTTGGCCATTAAACAGGGGGTAACCGTTTTGATCTCTAGTCACGATTTGATCCATGTGACCGAAGTATGTGGGCGGATTGTCGTTTTGGGAAAAGGGGAAGTTGTGAAGGACATCCAAACCTCCACTGAGACCTTAAAAGAGCTGGAAACTTTTTTTGGGGCGTATGTTGACACCGAAAGCGAAGTCATTAAAGGTTTTTGACCGTACCTCTTTGATCAATCACCACCATAGGCTGGCGGCACCGTATTTTATACTTAAAGCGAGTGTTCATGTTAGTTTTAGCCGCGAAGCGCGCATGCTTTCGAGAAAAGAAACATAGTGTGGAAGTAGGATTGATTTGTAATTTTGATCTGGCCAGTGACTATGCCGGGGCATTCCTTTAAAAATTTGCATTTTATCGATGAACTGCATAATAATCCAGCTGTTTTTCTGTTTAGCATTATACCGTATTATCACAAACTTGAAACTTCACTATAAATTTGTTCTGGCAACGCTGCTAGGGGGATTGGCATTCAGCGCCTGTTCCACCAAAAAAGATGCCTTCTTAAACCGCAATTTGCATGCGTTGAATACCAAGTACAATGTGCTATACAATGGTAATAATGCTTTCGATACGGGTCGCGAAGCGCTTAACGCGAACTATAAAGATGATTATTGGGAACTATTGCCGGTGGAGCGGTTGGCAGTGACCGATGCAATAAAACTCGATTCGGAGGACAACAATCCCAATTTTATTATTGCCGAGGAAAAGGCAACCAAGGCTGTGCAAAAACACAGTATGGATATAAAAGATGAAGAGCGTAATCCGCAAACGGACGAGGCTTTTTTGCTTTTGGGCAAGGCCCGTTATTATGACCAGCGTTATATCCCAGCTTTGGAGGCGTTCAACTATATTATCAAAAAATATAATTATAGCAACAAATTGAACGAGGCGCACATATGGCGCGAAAAGGTCAATATTCGTCTCGAAAATGACGAACTCGCCATCAAGAATCTAAAAAGATTGATGAAATTCGAGAAGCTGAAGGATCAGGAATACGCCGATGCAAGGGCCATGATGGCGCAGGCGTTTATCAATCTAAAAGTTTTGGACACCGCTGTGCAACAGTTAAAGATCGCCTCCTACTATACCAAGAAGAACCCGGAAAAGGGTAGATATTACTACATCATTGGGCAATTGCACAACCAGTTGGGACATAAAGACAGTGCCAACTATGCTTTTGACAAGGTGATTGCACTAAAGCGAAAATCACCTCGGGTTTATATGATCAACGCCGAGATCGAAAAAATACGCAATACCAAGATTACCCCTGAAAACGAGCAAATGGTTGTAGATCATATGGCCGATTTGGAGAAAAACCGAGAGAATCGTCCTTTTCTCCACAAGATCTATCGACAGATCGCCGAATACCATTTAAATAAAAAATCGGATAGCTTGGCGCTGCTCTATTTTAACAAATCGCTGCGGGCCACCCAGAACGAACCCAAGTTAAATGCACTCAATTATGAAAATATAGCGGAGTATAATTTTGACGGAAACGAATACAAAAGAGCGGGGGCCTACTATGATAGTGTATTGACCAACCTTCCCGAGATCAGCAAGAAGCATCGCGAGATCAAAAAGAAATTGGATAACCTTGCCGATGTTATCGCCTACGAAGAGGTGGTACATTATACCGATAGCGTGACCACACTGTTCAAAATGTCCAAGGAAGCTCGGGAAACCTATTTTGGTGATTATATTGCGGGCCTTAAAAAAGCAGCAGAAGAGGAGGCCAAGAAAGATCAAGCGCTTCAAAATGCCGGGTTCGCAGCTTTTGGGGCAACCAAAGGCGGAAAGGAGAACCAGGGTAAATTTTATTTTTACAATATTACCAGTTTGGGGTATGGCCAAAACGATTTTAAACAAAAATGGGGGGAACGCAAGCTTGAAGATGATTGGCGTTGGAGCAATAAATCCAGAGTATTGCCGGCCGAGGAAATGGCCGAAGGCACTGCCAAAAATGCTGTGGCAATAGTAAATGCCGAACCTTCAGACGAGGAAAAATATTCGCTGGATTTTTATATTGATGGGATCCCGACAGATGTGGCGGTGATCGATAGCCTCAATACGGAGCGCAATTTTGCCAATTACCAATTGGGGCTGATCTATAAGGAAAAGTTTAAGGAAAACATGTTGGCGGCAGGCAAACTCGAAGATGTGCTGCGCTCCAATCCAGAAGAAAGGTTGATCCTTCCCTCCAAGTATAACTTATATAAGATTTATGAGGAAGAGAACAGCCCATTACTGGTCTCCATGAAAGTGGATATCCTAAAAAACCATAGCGATTCGCGTTATGCCGAAATTCTACTGAATCCGCAAGCAGTGTTGACGGATAATGAGGACAGCCCCGATGCAAGGTATGCCCAACTGTACAAGTTGTACCAACAACAGGAATTTTTACAGACCATTACCGGCGCCGAAGAGAATATCAGTAAATATACAGGCGATCCCATTGTGCCCAAGTTCGAGATGCTGAAGGCCAATGCCATCGGAAGGCTGCAAGGGTATGAACCTTTCAAAGAGGCTTTGAATTTTGTGGCCTTAACCTATCCGAACAGTCCCGAAGGAAAAAAAGCGGAACAGATGGTGGCCAATCAATTGCCCAAATTGGAGCCAAAGGAGTTCTCTCACCAAGAGCGGTCAACCGGTAGCGCCAATTGGAAAGTGGTTTTTCCTTTTAAACGAAGTAAAGACGAGCAAGCCATTAAATTGATGGAACTTTTAGTAAAATCGATCAAAGATTTAAACTATAATAACACCGTTTCGAAGGATATTTATAATCTTGAGGAACAATTTGTGGTCGTCCATGGTTTTAAATCGATGGATTATGCCCTTGGCTACGTGGAATTGCTAAAAATTAACAGGGATTATAAGGTTGATAATGAGAATTTTGTAATTTTATCCTCCAACTATAAAATTATTCAAGTACATAAAAACCTACAAAACTACAGGCGTGAAATTTTAACCCCAAAACCATAATAAATGTTTTCAGATAACAAAAAACCTATGAACGAAATCGGCGGACAACCCAACAGAATTGAAAAAAACACCAAAATTAAAGGTGATATCGTATCCGAAGCGGACTTTCGGATAGACGGAAAATTAGACGGTAACGTAAAGACCTCTGGCAAAGTTGTCATTGGTAAGGACGGCTACATTAAAGGAAAAGTGGAATGCGTAAATGCGGATATTGAAGGGAGTTTTAATGGGGAGCTATTGGTTTCGGACCTGCTTTCCCTTAAATCCTCTGCGGTAATCGAAGGTACGGTCTCCGTGAGCAAACTGGCCGTCGAGCCGGGAGCGACCTTTAATGCCTCTTGTACCATGAAAGGAAAGGGTGGATCTTTGAGTGGCAGCATTGGCAGTACTGCCGCAACCTCAAGTTCCAGTTCAAAACCGGGCACTTCCACAGGTGGATTTAAGTCTTCGGTAGGAAGTAGTAGCGCCAATGAGCCAGCAAAAGCCTCCTAGGAAAGAAAACCCGCTGAATTCCTATGCAAAATTTTCTGGAATTGCAATTCAAATGATCATAATCATAGCGCTTGGGAGCTATGGAGGCGTTAAATTGGATGAGGCATACCCCAACAAGTATCGCGCGTTTACGATTTGCTTATCATTGGCGTCTGTGGCCATGGCGATGTATATAGCCATCAGACAGGGCAACCGTAGCTCAGAAGACCAAGATTCCAGGGATGCATAAGGAAATGGGTTTCTTTTTCATGAAGCTTTTAGGGTTTTCCTTTGTACTGTTTTTGATACATGGATCCATTTTGTCCCTGTACTTTCCTGCAACGCTCTACTTTCCGTTATGGGGCATATACTGTTTTCAAATAGTAATGGTTTCGTTGTTATACATAGTGCTTAACTATGTGATCTCAAGGCATCCCGAACATATACTTAGGGTATTTCTCGGCCTCACGTTGGTTAAGATGTTGGCAGCTATACTATTTTTGATGCCTTTGTTTTTTAACAAATCGGACCAATTAAAACTGGAGATTTTTAATTTTTTCATACCCTATTTCGTATATCTGATCTTCGAAATAATGGCTTTATCCAGGATCATTCAAAAATCGTGAACAAACCCGGTTTATTGTTTGCCAGGTAATAAAAAAAATTTACATTTGCACCGAATTTTTGAAGGTTAGCCATAAACCAACATATCGATGCGCACCAATACTTTCAGGGTAGTTTTAACGCTTGTCTTCCTATTGTTTTTCAGTCAGGGATTTGCCACGTCGGAGGGTTCTGAAACCGAAGAACCTTTTAACACGACCGAATTAATATTTCATCATATAGGGGATAGTCACAGTTTCCATGTTGCCGGTGATATTTCCATACCGCTTCCCATAATTCTATTCACAGAAAATGGGTTGGTAACCTTTATGTCCAGCGAATTTCATCATGATGTGGAAGGCAAAACAATTGTGACAAAAAATGGATTGCAGTTTGTAAATGTGCATGAAAAAATCTACCAATTGGATTCCGGCGCCAAAACGGTAGCGTTTGATTCAGAACAACATCCCACCAACGCGGGCAGGCCCTTGGATTTTTCCATAACCAAAAATGTCTTTTCGATGTTTTTATCCATGTTGGTGATATTCCTTTTATTTACAACGGCCGCTCGGTCGTACAAAAAGTCGGGCACGAACATGCCTCGGGGGATTGGTAAGTTTTTGGAACCGATCATACTATTCATACGCGATGAGATTGCCATACCGAATATTGGGGAGAAAAAGTATAAAAGGTACATGCCCTATTTACTGACGTTATTCTTTTTTATTTGGATCAATAATATATTCGGATTAATCCCATTTTTTCCGTTTAGCAGTAATTTGAGCGGCAATATTGCTTTTACCCTGGCCTTGGCTGCAATTACCTTTATTTTAACCTTATATAGCAGTAAATCTACCTATTGGAAACACATGCTATGGATGCCTGGAGTTCCGATTTATATGAAGCTGTTTTTGGCACCTATAGAGTTTATGGGCATGTTTATTAAACCGGCGGCCTTAACGATCCGATTATTTGCCAACATAACAGCGGGGCACGTGATCGTACTAAGCTTGATTTCACTGATATTTGTACTGAATACCCTTTGGGTTTCACCGGCTTCCATACTGTTTGTAGTTTTTATAAGTGTTATTGAGGTATTGGTTGTGGCCATACAGGCCTATATATTTACATTGTTGTCGGCCCTTTATTTCGGTCAGGCATTAGAGGAAGAACATTAATTAATTTCTTAAATATTTCAAATTATGAGTTTAGCATTAATCCAGGAGACAGCGACGGTTAGCTACGGAGCTTTAGCTGCCATAGGGGCAGGACTTGCCGCAATAGGCGGTGGAATCGGCGTTGGTAAGATTGGTGGGGCGGCTATGGAAGCCATGGCCCGTCAGCCAGAAATGCAAGGAAAACTTCAAGGTGCTGCAATTGTACTTATTGCCTTTATCGAGGCGATTGCACTTTTTGCAGTGGTGGTTTCCTTCCTTGCAATGGACAAGTAAAAAGCAAGGTACAGCGGTTGGCTGTACCTTGCTTTATTAAAATGTAATTCAAATTGAAAACGTATGGAATTAGTTACCCCCGAATGGGGCCTCATTTTTTGGACAACAATTTCGTTTCTGGTATTGCTGATCATTCTGCGCAAATTTGCATGGAAACCAATACTTAATGCCGTAAACGATAGGGAGAGCTCAATAGTAAAAGCACTTGCTGAGGCAGAGGTTGCCCGGAAGGACATGCAAAACCTGCAGGCAGACAACGAAAGGATTTTGAAAGAAGCCCGTGCTGAGCGGGAAGCCATGCTTAAAGAAGCCCGTGAAATAAAGGAAAAAATTGTTTCTGATGCGAAAGAGCAGGCCAAGATCGAAGGCGATAAAATGATCAAGCAAACAAAAGCCACCATTGAAACCGAGAAGAAGGCCGCAGTTGCAGAGATAAAAAGTCAGGTGGCCAACTTGTCGGTTGAGATAGCCGAAAAAGTGATCAAACAACAATTGTCCAATAAAGACAAACAGTTGAAATTGGTCGAGGACATGTTAGAAGATATTAAATTAAAATAATTACGGAGGTTGCCCGCAAAGTGAATAACGGTATTCCGATTTAATTATAAAACAGCAGTAATCCAATAACCGATCAACAATCTTAAAATGAGCGATTCTAGAGCAGCTATTCGATACGCCAAAGCCATTTTAGACCTTGCCATCGAGCAAAAGGCTGGGGAAGCGGTTGAAAAAGACATGCGATCTATAATGGGCACCATTGCGGAAAGCAAAGCGTTAGCGCAAATGTTGGCAAGCCCGGTTATTCAGGGCACTACCAAGAAAGAGGCCTTATTGAAAATTTTCAAGGGCAGCCATAAGATTACTGAAGGTACGATTTCCATGTTAGTTGATAACAAGAGGATTTCGATGTTGAACGAGGTAGCCGTTCACTATATCATTTTGAACGAGCAACTTAATGGCAAGGATGTCGCCTATGTGACCACCGCTGTACCTTTAAGTGCAGCATTGGAAAAGAAGGTATTAAAACAGGTCTCAAAAATAACTGGGAATGCAATTACCCTAGAAAATAAGATCGATGAAAGTATCATTGGAGGTTTTGTTTTAAGGGTGGGGGATTTACAGTATGATGCAAGCATTGCCAATAAATTGGGCAATTTAAAAAGAGAATTCGCAAGTAGTTTATAACTAACAACTAGAAAGGGAGCGTATTGATGAACTCTCTTTCGTTTTTTATTTAGACAGAAATGGCAGGAGTTAAAGCCGCTGAAGTATCAGCAATTTTAAAGAAACAATTATCGGAATTCGAAGCTACGGCCACCTTGGACGAAGTGGGAACGGTTTTACAGGTTGGGGATGGTATCGCCAGAGTGTATGGCCTGTCGAATGTCCAGTACGGAGAATTGGTAGAGTTCGATGGCGGTTTGAAAGGAATCGTTCTTAACCTGGAACAAGATAATGTGGGGGTGGTACTTTTAAGTCCTTCCCGGGATGTTAAGGAAGGTTCTGTGGTAAAGCGTACCCAAACTATTGCATCTATACAGGTGGGCGAGGGAATCGTTGGCCGTGTGGTAAATACCTTGGGCACACCCATCGATGGTAAAGGGCCCATTGTCGGCAAAACCTATGAAATGCCATTGGAACGTAAAGCGCCCGGGGTTATTTTCCGGGAACCAGTTACCGAACCTTTGCAGACGGGTATTAAGGCGATCGACGCCATGATCCCAATAGGTAGGGGGCAGCGTGAGTTGGTCATCGGGGACCGTCAAACCGGTAAAACAACGGTTTGTATCGATACCATCCTCAACCAAAAAGAATTTTATGATGCCGGCAAACCGGTATATTGCATTTACGTGGCAATTGGTCAAAAGGCATCCACCGTTGCGGGGATTGCCCAGGTCTTGGAAGATAAGGGCGCAATGGCTTATACCACCATTGTTGCGGCGAACGCTTCCGATCCAGCGCCCATGCAGGTGTATGCCCCGATGGCAGGAGCCTCAATTGGTGAATACTTCCGGGATTCGGGCCGCCCTGCCTTGATCATTTATGATGATTTGTCAAAACAAGCGGTCGCGTACCGTGAGGTTTCACTATTGTTGAGAAGACCCCCGGGACGTGAAGCATATCCGGGAGACGTTTTTTACCTACACTCTCGGCTGTTGGAGCGTGCGGCAAAGATCATCGCCGATGACGGCATTGCCAAAAACATGAACGACTTACCAGATTCCATAAGACCAATGGTCAAAGGAGGGGGCTCGTTGACCGCCCTGCCTATCATCGAGACGCAGGCGGGTGACGTATCTGCCTATATCCCGACCAACGTAATTTCGATTACAGACGGACAGATATTCTTAGAGCAGGATTTGTTCAACCAAGGCGTGCGGCCAGCGAT
>JBBKWR010000080.1:0-11119 GCA_037969055.1 Flavobacteriaceae bacterium
AAGATGAATGACCTACACGCCGTTCAAAGGGAAATGATTAAATTTTTACGGAATTTGGGCAATATATACCCTCATGAGCTCCAAAACGAATTTCAAAAATTACATACCCAACTTAAGAAGTATGAGAACGATCCTTATGAAAAAAGAGCCTTTCTATATTTAGACATCATTTCTTGGTTGGAGAGTCATTTGGAAAACAAACCCGTGGCCCAGATCATCAGAGAAAAGGCAATGGTACACACCCGATAATACTGGCATTTAATCCTTGTGTTTTCACTAAAGTTTCTTATGGCCATACAACCACTTTTTAACTAACCAAATTGATTTGTTAGCCTTATCAACAACAGGGATAAGTGGCTTAACACACTATTAAGTTTAAAAAACTTTAATAGGCCATGATATTAATTGTCCCCATTTTTTTTGTTGGATTTTGCATTAACGCTAGGTGTGGTTGTGCCAAAGTCGTTGATCAATCCGTCCCCCAATTTCTGAAATTCCTCAGATTTGGCCATTTGACGTACTTTTACAGGATCAAAATTTCCATTGAAATAGAGGTATGAACCGCTGAGCCCATTATTGTTATAAATCAATATTTCTTTAACGGTATTTTTCTTTTCGCGGATGGATACCACGTTGCGCTTAAGGTCATCATTCTTTCGGTATACTTCGATAAATGAGTTCCCGGTGATACCGTTCATTTCCTTGTTTAAAAATTCGGTTCTGGCAGGGGTGGCACTTGGAAATTGCATATATCTTAAATCTTTGGTATTGCCAATTAAGGATCCCATTTCGGGTGATATGTTACTGATGAGCGACAGCATAAAGCGGGGTACCCGGACCGCGGTTACCTGGTTGTCGTTTTTGTGGGCATTGTAGAAACCATCAATGGAATTATAGGTGCTACAGGAGGTGATAAGGGTTATCCCCAAAATAATGAGTGTTCTCTTTAACATGGTAGTGTTTTTATAGTGTTTATGATGCTGTGTAATCAACAAGCGTTCCAAACTGCATCTGATGGAGGTAGTGCAATTAAGTGTAACGGCTCTTTTTGAACAGGATGGACGAGTGAAATGCTCCTGGCATGTAAATGTATGCTTCCATCTTTGTTGCTCCTATCAGAACCATATTTCAGATCTCCCTTAATGGGACAACCAATCGCAGCCAGTTGGGCCCTTATCTGATGGTGCCTGCCCGTTTTTAGATTTATTTCCAATAAAAAGTAAGCGTTTAACTTTTTAAGAATACGATAATCCAAAATGGCCTTTTTACTTTCTGGGACCTCTTTGGGATAGGCATACGATTTGTTCTGTTTAGGATTGCGCTTTAACCAATGGATCAGCGTTCCTTCATTTGTTTCAGGGGGATGCTTCACGACGGCCCAATAGATTTTTTTGGTATCCCTTTCTGCGAAAAGCTTGTTTAGCCTGGTAAGCGCTTTGGAGGTTTTGGCAAAAATAACAATACCTGAGGTGGGTCTATCCAACCTGTGTGTTACCCCTAAATATACATTACCGGGCTTTTTATATTTTTCTTTAAGATATAATTTTACCAATTCACTGAGAGGGGAATCACCTGTTTTGTCGCCTTGGACAATATCCCCAGGTCTCTTATTTAGGGCGATCAGGTGGTTATCCTCGTAGATGACCAGTAAATTTTTTGTGGTGGAAACTGTTTTTGGACCCACTAGATCGCTATATTTTTATTTCGCAATGAAATAATTAAAATGCAGAGTACGCCCATGGTCACTGATACATCGGCCATATTAAAAATACCAGTTCTTAGCACACCGATCTTTATCTGGAAGAAATCTGTCACCGAACCATGGACAATCCGATCAAAAAGATTTCCGATGCCTCCTCCTATAACGAATGAAAAAGCTATAATGAACCATCTGTTCATGTTTGTTTTACGGAGGATTTGTAGTAGTAACAGCAGTAAAACGAAACTAGGTAAGGCTTGGAGAAACAGTACTTTTAACAAAGGAGAAAAGCCTTCCCCAAAGCCAAGCATGGCACCGGTATTTTCTACATTGGTCAATATAAAATAATCATCCAACAATTGGATGTAGTCCCTGTTTTCCACTTTGTTTCTGACCACTCCTTTACTAATCTGATCGCAGCCAATATTTAGCAATACAATGAGGATTATACACAATCTCGAAAAAAAAATTCTGTGGCCCATACGGCTTGCATTAATACTGTTCTTCGTCACTTGGAAAATCCCTACTCTTTACATCGACAACATACTGCCCAATTGCTTTGCCCATATCTTCGTAAAGGTTCATATATCGTCGTAAAAACCTAGGATTAAATTCATGTGTCATGCCCAACAGATCGTGAATTACGAGCACTTGTCCATCAGCAAATTTCCCGCCGCCGATACCAATCGTTGGAATGGAGATGCTTTCTGAAACCTTTTTGGTCAATAAGGCCGGTATTTTTTCCAGAACAATGCCAAAACAACCTAGTTTTTCAAGTAATTTAGCATCTTCCATTAATTTTTTAGCTTCTTGATCTTCCTTCGCCCTAACTGAATATGTTCCAAATTTATAGATTGATTGTGGTGTAAGTCCCAAATGGCCCATCACCGGAATACCGGCATTTAAAATTCGTTTTACGGATTCTTTTATTTCGTCCCCACCCTCCAATTTAACGGCATGGGCACCACTTTCTTTCATGATTCGAATGGCGGATCGTAGGGCTTCCTTTGGGTCGCTCTGGTAACTTCCGAAGGGTATATCAACAACCACTAAGGCACGGTCCACAGCCCTTATGACCGAGGTGGCATGATAAATCATTTGATCCAAGGTGATGGGTAGGGTGGTCTCGTGCCCAGCCATGACATTGCTTGCCGAATCTCCCACCAAAATAACATCAACATTAGCTGAGTCTACGATTTTGGCCATTGAATAATCATAAGCCGTGAGCATGGAAATCTTTTCCCCATTTTTTTTCATATCTACGAGCGACTTTACCGTGACCCTCTTGTACTCTTTTTTGGCGGTTGACATGTGATTTTATTTAGCTGGGATAAAAGTAAGGAAATAGTTTTAGGGTTAAACGCACTTAAGGTTCAAGTTTAAGGCTTAAGGTATTGGGTAGAATAATAGGTACCCATGATACCAATCCTAAAAGGTATTTCAACCCAATAATTTATCTATTTTTGCAAAAAACAGGAATATGAAACTAGTAATCGTAGTGCTAATGTTAATAGGACAACACTTGGTTTCGGCACAGCAGTCGGACAAGCAGGCAGTGCAAAGCGCCATCGTAACTTTCTTCGAGGGCTTCCATCAACAAGATTCCACAATAATTAAGCAAGTGGTCTCCGAAGCTGTGACGCTCCAAACCATTTCAACAGATTCCCTTGGATCAACTGCATTAAGGCAAGAAAATTTTTCCGAGTTCGTGCGATCGATCGTGGGAATTCCTAAAACCACCAAGTTCGAGGAGGTCATCAAATCGTTTTCCATACAAATAGATGGTCCAATGGCCAATGTATGGGCTCCATATGAATTTAGGCTTAATGGTGCATTCCATCATTGTGGCGTAAATTCATTTCAGATGCTCCTGCTAGGGGAACAGTGGAAGATCATCTACTTGATCGATACAAGACGCAAGGAGGGTTGTGAATAGTTTGGGTGAAAAACGTATGCCAAAACTCAAGACACTTTGTTTGTTGGGCAAAAGTTCTTGATTCGATACTATAAATTTTCACTACATCCCCCAACCTTCCCTATAAATTCTACCTACAAACTGATTGGCCTCCTCCATATTTGTGATGCGCATATTTTCCCCATCCCACAATAATTTTTTACGAGCAAAGAATTCCATATTCCCTTCACTGTTTTCCCGCTGCAGCATATAACTGCGTATGGCAAGGTTGCCCATGAGAACCGTTTCGGTCATAGGCCCTGCATAATCGAATGACGAGGTAAGGGCGAGGTGCTCAGGACTGTTGAACCCAGCCTTGCAGGCATCGACCCATAAACGTTGGTGGCCATATTCAGGTTCCTCGTTGGGCTCTACCTCCGGACCAAAATCGGTTGTACCATCGTTAAGGTACAATTTAGGCATCAGGGGCGAGCTATCATTGATATTGGTCGAGATGATTCCCTTTTCACCAATGATGAGCACCCCATTCGCACTGTTCTTGCCACCTATGTCATTGTCGGCGGGGATGATATCAGGATGTGAAGGCCTTATGCCGCCGTCACTCCATGTCATTTCAATGGGAGATTTACTTTTTTCCGTAGCCCCAAAATGGAGGGTCGTAAAAGAAGATGGCGGACAGCCTTCCGGATGGTAGTCGGCATTCCACATTTGAGAGTAAACCGACCCAACGCTACATTCGGCATCGGTAGGGTATTTTAGACCCAAGGTCCTAAAGGGAATATCGATCAAATGACAGCCGACATCACCTAATGCCCCGGTGCCATAATCCCACCATCCCCTCCAATTAAAGGGGTGCAGATTGGGCGTGAACGGTCGTGCTGGTGCTGGACCTAACCATAGGTCCCAATATAGTTCCGCAGGTTTTAGGCTCTCGTCTGGTTGGGGCATGGCATAACCTTGTGGCCACACCGGGCGGTTGGTCCATACCTGTACTTTAGAAATTTTGCCTAGGGCATCCGAATCGATCCAGTTCTGGACCATGTTCAATAGTGGATTCGAGCCCCCTTGGTTGCCCATCTGACTGACAATCTTTTTATTTCGAGCCATTTCCGTAAGCATTCGCGCTTCCCTTATATTATGGGTAAGGGGCTTTTGAACATAAACATGAATGCCCTTATCCATTGCAAAGGCAGCCGCTGGGCCATGAACATGATCAGGGGTTGAGATGGTCACGGCATCTATTCCTTTTTCTTTTTCCAGCATCACTCGAAAATCGTTATATAGCTTGGCCTTGGGAAAGTTTTCCAAGGAACGTTTGGCCGAACCTGAGAAATCAACATCGCATAGGGCGACCACTTTTTCGCGGCCGTTTACCGACGCATTCTTAATATCGCTAGCACCTTTGCCGCCTGCACCAATAGCTGCCAAATGTAATCGATCACTGGGCGCTATGTATCCGACCCCTCCAAGAACATGACGGGGCACAATAAAAATAGACGCCGCGACTGCACCTTTTTTTAGAAATGATCTACGGGAGTTGGTCTGGTTTTTTTTGTTTTTTTCTTTCATTGTAGGGTGGGTTCATTAAGGTTAACAACGATTTAAAGTTAATAAAAATAATCAAGGTTCCTAAATCTATCCCAGCACAAAACATCAATCCATAAGTAATGGAATATATTTTATAGATATAACCTAGATTATTTATATTTACCGTTCTTAAAGACAATAAGATGCGAATCAAATCAACACTATTATTTGTTTGCTTAGGACTGTTGCTAAGCACAATTCCTACCAACAGCAATGCCCAAGAATCAAATCCAATGGAAGGCCGCTGGAACATGGTCATCTCCCAAGAAGGGAAACAGCTGCCCTCTTGGTTGGAAATTACACATTCGGGGAACAATACGCTGGTGGGTCGTTTTGTATATGCCTCTGGTAGCGCTAGACCGGTGGCTGAAGTGAAATTGAATGATGGAAAATTTAACTTTTCCATTCCTCCCCAATGGGAACCTGCTGGAGTTGATATGCAGTTTGAAGGAATGATGGACGGTGACGGCCTTACCGGCACGATGGTTTATACGGATGGAAACACCTATAACTGGAAGGCAACCCGGGCCCCTAAGCTAACCTATAACAATAATCCCAAATGGGCCAAGCCCATATCGCTCTTCAATGGAAAGGATTTGGCTGGTTGGCATACCGAAGGGGAGAACCAATGGCTTGTTGAAAAGGGTATTTTAAAGAGTCCAAAGTCAGGGTCTAATCTAATCTCTAACGAAACTTTTACCGATTTTAAACTTCACGTTGAATTTCGCTACCCGGAAGGGAGCAATAGTGGTATTTATCTACGCGGTCGATATGAAGTGCAGATTGCCGACAACAAAGGAATGGAACCATCGAACGTTTTGCTAGGTGGGATTTACGGGTTCCTTACGCCTAATGAAATGGTTGCCAAAGCGGCCGGGGAATGGCAGGTATATGACATTACCCTCGTAGGGCGTAGGGTCACCATAGTGGCCAATGGGGTTACCATAATTAGTGGGCAGAATATCCCTGGCATGACAGGTGGGGCAATGGATAATAACGAAGCGGAACCAGGACCGATCATGATACAAGGTGATCATGGACCCGTGGAATTCAAAAGCATGGTCATTACCCCTATCGCAAAATAACAGTAATCTTTTGCTTTACCCGCGACAAATCTACGAGCAGATTATAGACATGATCTTAGATGGTTCTGGCAATGTATAACATTGCTAAACCAACGGTATAAATTTTCATAGATGCCGTGGTTCCCACCGTTTTGTGCCTAAGAAGTAGTAAGGCTATAATTTCAGGATATCCAAACTTTTATTTATGTGCTAGCATCGAATAAGGGATATTCCAAGCATTACTGGGCTATTTTACAATCTTTGATTGTCGTTTTGTGACTGCAGAATGACAACATGTCAGTTTTTCCCCCTTGGCATATTGTTTGTCATCAATGTACCGACTCTAGAAAAATAGCACTAATATTTAAAATACATAGCATGAGCAAAATTATAGGTATAGATTTGGGAACTACAAACTCGTGTGTTTCCGTGATGGAAGGCAACGAGGCCGTTGTAATCCCAAATGCTGAAGGAAAAAGAACCACTCCTTCTGTTATCGCATTTGTAGATGGCGGCGAGATAAAAGTAGGGGATCCTGCCAAACGACAGGCAGTGACCAATCCTCAGAAGACTATCTATTCTATCAAACGATTTATGGGAAACAAATATTCCGAATCTAAAAAAGAAGCGGATCGGGTTCCATACAAAGTGGTCAAAGGTGATAATGACACCCCACGCGTAGATATTGATGGACGTTTATATACGCCCCAAGAGCTTTCTGCCATGATCCTTCAAAAAATGAAGAAAACGGCGGAAGATTATTTGGGCCAGACCGTCACAAGGGCAGTAATCACTGTTCCAGCTTATTTTAATGATGCACAGCGACAGGCCACGAAAGAAGCAGGTGAGATAGCAGGCCTTACCGTAGAACGCATCATCAATGAACCAACCGCTGCCTCCTTGGCATACGGAATGGACAAAAAGCATACTGATCAGAAAATTGTAGTATTTGATTTTGGTGGTGGTACCCATGACGTATCGATCCTCGAATTGGGCGATGGTGTTTTTGAGGTATTGTCAACCGATGGGGATACCCATCTAGGTGGTGACGATGTGGATCAAAAAATCATAGATTGGTTGGCTGATGAATTTAAGAAAGACGAGAGTATAGATCTTCGCGATGATGCTATGGCCTTGCAACGATTGCGTGAAGCGGCAGAGAAAGCAAAAATAGAATTGTCATCTTCGGCCCAGACCGAAATAAACTTACCCTATGTTACCGCTACGGCAACAGGGCCCAAACACTTGGTAAGAACGCTAACGAGAGCTAAATTCGAACAATTGATCGAAGATTTGGTCAAGCGGACTATCGCACCTTGTCAAACTGCATTAAAAGCAGCGGGTTTATCAAAGAGCGATATCGATGAAATTATATTAGTTGGTGGATCTACCAGGATTCCTGCCGTACAGGAAGCAGTAGAAAAGTTCTTTGGCAAGAAACCCTCCAAAGGGGTAAACCCGGATGAAGTGGTCGCTGTTGGAGCAGCCATACAAGGAGGTGTATTGACCGGCGACGTGAAAGACGTCTTGTTGTTGGATGTTACCCCATTGTCTTTAGGTATTGAAACCATGGGTAATGTATTCACTAAATTGATCGATGCGAATACGACCATCCCAACTAAAAAATCACAGGTATTTTCCACCGCAGCAGACAATCAACCCTCTGTGGAGATACATGTGTTACAAGGGGAAAGAGCCATGGCAAAGGATAACAAGACCATTGGAAAGTTTCATTTAGATGGCATTCCGCCCGCTCAAAGGGGAACGCCCCAGATTGAAGTTACTTTCGATATTGATGCCAACGGTATCATCAAAGTTTCAGCAACGGACAAGGCCACCAATAAGTCACAGGACATCAGGATCGAAGCTTCATCCGGACTCACTGAGGAGGAAATTAAGAAAATGAAAGCGGAGGCCGAGGCGAACGCCGAGTCTGATAAAGTGGCGAAAGAAACGGCCGATAAGCTAAACGAAGCTGACAGTATGGTTTTTCAAACTGAAAAGCAATTGAAAGAATTTGGCGATAAATTATCGGATGATAAGAAAAAGCCAATCGAAGACGCTTTGGAAGAATTGAAAAAAGCATATGAAACTAAGGATTTGGCCTTGATTACCCCAGCATTGGACAAGATCAATGAGGCCTGGAAAGTTGCTTCTGAAGAAATGTACAAGGCCCAGGCCGAGGCGCAACAGAATGGTAACGCCCCTCAAGGTGATACCGCGTCCACGGAAGAAGCTACCGAAAAGGATAATGTAGAAGATGTTGATTTCGAAGAAGTGAAGTAAAATCGATTTGAATATGATTTTAGTATAGGATTAAAGGGGCAGCGAAAACTGCCCCTTTTTATATTTGGTATAGGTTTTGTCCTCCTTTAAAAAATAAAAGTAATTTTGTCCCATGGTAAAAAACTACCCTTTCATTTGGTTATTATTTTTGGCACTGCAGCCGCCGATCTTATTTGCCCAGGAAATTAAAATTTTTACCTCCGACGACTTTGACCTGAGAGGCGCGGTGAAATCCTGTTTGGTAAGTACCGACTATGGCAAGGAAGAATACGAATTTGATAAGGTTGGACGATTGACCAAATCGGTTACCCGTCATAGCGATGACGATTACGACATCACCTATTACAAATATCTTGATGGGGAACTTGCAGAAAAGCGGTTGGAGATTTATCGGGACAAAACATTTGATAGAATTACTAGTATTGCCAATTTTTATGCTGTTGATACTCTTACCGATCGAAAGGTTACCGAAAAAATAGTAGCGTACGATAAGACTTTTTTGGATCAATATGAATATTTCTTCGATGAACACGATCGCTTGGTTAAAATCATAAGATCCAATGGGGATGGCATCGACGAGACGGTTGTTGAATATACATCTTTTAAGGATGAGGATACGGTTAACTACCTGATGAACGACGTCCTGGAAAAATCGGTCCGTACCTCCTATCGCAAGGCAACGGATAAATCTTTGGAAAGGGTGGTTTTGACCAAAAAATTCTTGAACGGCGAACCCAACACCGCGACAGAAGAAATTACCGATGCCCAAAACAATATAATTAAGATCACCACCTTTTTTTACGATTTGAACACAAAACAATTTTCGCCAGAATCGAGTGTGGAATACACTTATGATGGTTCTGGGATACTACTAAAGAAAACAGCCACAACAGGTACCAGGGAAGACTCGAAAGAATACCTATACCAGTTTGACAATGGGGAAGAAGGAAATTGGATCAAACAGATCGTCACCCCTGATAATGCCTATACAACGCGAAAAATTTCATACTTTGAAACGAGTAACGAGGTCGGGGTAAAGGAGTGAATCCGTTAGGTGGATTCCATCAAATCCCAAAGATTACCGTATAGGTCTTTGAAAACTACCACCTTGCCATACGTTTCCGTTCTTGGCATTTCGGTAAAAGATACACCATTGGCCATCATCCTATCGTAGTCGCGGTTGAAATCATCAGTATGTAAAAATAGTAACACCCTGCCTCCGGCCTGATTGCCCACCGCAGATTGTTGCTTTTTGGAAGCAGCTTTAGCCAACAAAATGCCACAACCCAATGAATTTTTAGGCCTGACCACGACCCATCGCTTTGAATCTGATAATTGGGTGTTTTCAAGCAATTCAAACCCTAACTTTTGGGTATAAAAGGCGATGGCCTCATCATATTCTTTGACCAAAAGACTTAATTGTACAATTTGTTGGTTCATATGAAAAAAATTAATTGGGCAATAATTAACCCTTTTGCCATTCTTCCCTTAGTATCCCATAGCAGCAGGTGTTTCTCTTGTAACCATCCAACAAAAAAACGTTTTTTCGAAGTACCCCTTCTAAAACGGCTCCCAATTTCTCGACCGCTTTGCGTGATCGAATATTTCGCTCATCGATCCGAAACTCTACCTTCCCAAAACCCATTGTATTAAAGGCATGGTCGAGCATCAAAACTTTCACTTGTCCATTAAGCCCGCTTCCTTGGAACTCCCTACCGATCCATGTGGATCCGATTTCCAATACTTTATTTTTCCAATGAATGTTCATATATCTGGTGCTCCCGGCATAAAGTCCTTTCATTTTGTCAAATATTATAAATGGAAAGCTAGCCTGCCTTTTCTGCTCCATCAAGGCGGTTTCGACATAATTTTTCAAAGCATCAGGGGTTTCAATATCTGAGGGTGAATATTGCACCAATTTCTTCTGGGCGGAAATAGGTATAAGGTGCTGGTAATTATCTAGTGTCAGTGGAGACAGTAGCACCAAATCGTTTTCTAAGGTGATGTTTGTTTCCATTATATTAAGCGATGGATCAGTTCTTGTTTTATTTCATGGCCTCCATCAAAAATAAGCTGTTTTGCCCTGCCGTAAAACAACCTATTTATCTTTTCCGATTCAATCTTCAGCCGCTCTTCGTTCAAAAATTCATCCTTGTTCCCAAAAATGATGGTGATCTTACTGTCATTATCCTTAAGAATCTTGAGGTCACCTTGTGTCAATTCATTCGGAATGCCGCCAGCATATAGCACTAGTTGGCTGCATTTTAGCTTGCTGTGGGCGACCCATCGCACTGCAATGGAAACACCTTGTGAAAAACCAAAAACAATTAAATTAATATTCGGGGGAATATCTTCTGTCGCAAGGATCGCATCTAAATATGAAATGACATTTGCGGTTTCCATTACCGTACTTTCCTTAGTCAACCAACTTGCCCCCACATGCTTATATTCGTTGTTCAGATAATATTTTGCAGGAGCTTGTGGGGCTATGATGTAATTTTCATCGGCATTAAGTCCGTTAAAAAACTTTAAAAAAAAGCGACTTAAAAAACCTATTCCATGAAGTAC
>JBBKWR010000081.1:0-2793 GCA_037969055.1 Flavobacteriaceae bacterium
AAGTGTTTAATTTTTGTTTATAGTGGCGCAAAGGTAAGAATTGTTAACTAATAACAATTAAGGTTATTAACAATTAAGGCCGCTTGAACAAGGGCACCGAAGAGCAGGCTTCACCGTACATAAGCGATTTTACGACCGGTTGCAGTCTGGAGGTTATCCACAAATAGGCATTGGGGGGAACAGGCTTTTTACTACAGCCTTTTATGATGACCATACGGTCCTTAAATTCGGAAATATCCAAATTTTGAATAATGTCGTGATACAGTAAAGTTTCCAATTGTACCAGATCGCCCTGCACCACCTGTGCTGCATAAGGTTGTAACTTGGTGGTTAAAAGCATGAAGGCCCAGCCCGGAACTATTGCATCGTTGGAGCAATGCAGGGCCACGTAGGCATCTTGGTAGGTTTCCCAATCGTGCGTCTCCGCCAAGGCCCTAAAATCCTTTTCCCTTAAAATCAACCCTTCGAACAACCAGTCCTTGATATCCAAGCGTACCCGCTTTCCCTTTGGATAATAATCCTCCAGGTCAAAAGTGACTAACTTGCTGTTGGCGACACGGTTTACTATGGGTTGCTCGTTTGTTGACATACTTTTCCGGGTTCTAATGATGGTCGATGGAAAGTTATAAAGGTCTAAGGTCCAAAATATACAAAATAGGAATTGAAATGCCCGCCCCTGCAAGGTTTCCTATAAAAGCCCTAGTTCTAATTTCGCTTCTTCGCTCATAAGGTCTTGCGTCCATGGCGGATCAAAGGTAATTTCCACCTCAGCATCTTTAACCAAGTCCAAGGATTTTACCTTCTCTTCGACCTCGACGGGTAGTGTTTCTGCAACTGGGCAATTGGGGGAGGTGAGGGTCATTAAAATCTTTACCTCGTTGTCCTCGTTGACGAAGACATCATAAATCAATCCTAGCTCATAAATGTCCACAGGGATTTCTGGATCATAAATGGTTTTGAGTACCTTGACTATCTTTTCGCCAAGTTCCTGTGTATCTATTGTTGTGGTTTCTTCGCTCATCGCTTAGGTTTATGGGTTAATAAGGTTTATGGGTTTGGTGCCTTGTCAAAAAACTTGGCTTTAGGCCATAATCCCGTACCCCTAATTCAACTGTGTTTGGTATGCCACTGCATACAATTTTAACTGTTTGATCATACTTACCAGTCCGTTCGCCCGTGTTGGGCTCAAATGTTCCTTGAGTCCGATTTCATCTATAAATTTTGTATCGGATTCAATGATATCTTGTGGTTTTTGGTTGCTAAAAGTCCGGATCAAGATGGCGATAATACCCTTGGTAATGATGGCATCACTATCTGCCGTGAAGACCAATTTATCTTCCTTCAATTCGGCATGCACCCACACTCTGCTCTGGCAGCCCTTGATAATATTGTCATCGGTCTTATACTTTTCTTCGATCAGGGGCAAGGTTTTCCCCAATTCGATCATGTACTCATACCGCTGCATCCAGTCTTCGAACATAGAAAACTCATCTACGATTTCCGCCTGTATTTCCTGAATCGTCATAGTTCAATTTTATACAAAAATACGACAAGTGACACTTGTTTTCAATTCTTTGTGAAAATGCTGGCATTTGGCTTTATTGGAGCATCTTTTTCGCGCGTTTTACCCCTTCAACCAGTACATCAATTTCCTCCTTGGTATTATAGAAACTAAGGCTGGCGCGAACGGTACCAGGAATCTTATAGAAGTCCATGATCGGTTGTGCACAGTGGTGACCCGTACGAACGGCAATCCCTAGTTTGTCCAAAATGGCTCCAATGTCATAGGGGTGGATGTCCGCTATATTAAAGGAGATCACTGATGTCTTGTTCTTGGCGGTCCCATAAATCTTTAGGCCTTCGATGTTCAATAGTTTTTTAGTGGCATAGGTTAGCAATTCATGCTCATATTCGGCAATGGCATCAAACCCAATGGAATTCATATAATCCAAGGCAGCGCCAAAGGCAATTCCCCCACAGATGTTGGGCGTTCCCGCTTCAAACTTATGGGGCAGGTCGGCATAGGTCGTCTTTTTAAAAGTAACCTCGGCGATCATTTCCCCTCCCCCTTGGTAGGGTGGTAATTTGTTGAGCCATTCTTCCTTGCCATACAGCATGCCCACTCCGGTTGGACCACATACCTTATGGGCCGAAACCGTATAAAAATCAACGTTTAAGCGCTGTAGGTCAGCTTTGATATGGGGGGCCGCCTGGGCTCCATCGATCAGTACAGCTGCGCCTACCTGATGGGCCGATTCGATAATTTCTTCTATCGGATTGATGGTCCCGAGTGCGTTAGAAACATGGTTGCAGAAAACCAGTTTGGTCTTTGCTGATAAAAGATCATGGTACGCATCCATCAATAACTCCCCCTCCAAGTTCATGGGGATCACCCTTAGTGCCGCTCCCGTACGCTCACAGAGCATTTGCCAAGGTACAATGTTCGAATGGTGTTCCATCGCGGAAACCAATAGCTCGTCGCCTTCTTTTAATAGTGTAGCGAATCCGTTGGCCACCAAATTAATGGCATGGGTGGTACCAGAGGTAAATATAACCTCATGGGCCTTGGCTATATTGAAATGGTTTTGGATTTTCCGTCGCGCCGCTTCGTATTTGTCAGTGGCTTCCTGGGATAGGGCGTGAACGCCCCTATGTATATTGGCGTTATAGTTTGAGTAGTAGTCAACTATGCAATCTATTACCTGTTTCGGAGTTTGGGAAGTCGCTGCATTGTCTAAATAGACCAAGGGGTGTCCGTTCACCTTCCGGTCGAGGATGGGAAAATCTTTCCGT
>JBBKWR010000082.1:0-15962 GCA_037969055.1 Flavobacteriaceae bacterium
GTTTATGACAACCACCTTAAAGAAATGGATGCCATAATGGTGGCGACCCCTGATCATATGCACGCCCCGATCGCCTTACCGTTCATGAGGGCGAAAAAGCACGCGTACGTTGAAAAACCGCTCACGCACAATATCAACGAGGCCCGACTCATGACCCAAGTGGCCAAAGAAAATGGCATCGTTACCCAAATGGGGAATCAAGGGGCATCGAGTGATGGCAGTCGTGAGGCAAAAGAATGGATTCAATCTGGAGTTATTGGCAAAGTTTATAAAGTAGATTGTTGGACGAACCGTCCGGTGTGGCCCCAAGGTGTCCCGGCCCCAACTGTAAAACAACCCGTTCCAAAAGGACTGGATTGGGACCTTTGGCTGGGCAAGGCAGAAATGCGCGACTATAACGATGCTTATCTTCCCTTTAAATGGCGTGGATTTTGGGATTTTGGTACTGGCGCACTTGGGGATATGGGCTGTCACATCATGGAAACTCCGTTTGGCGTGCTCGACCTGGGTTACCCTACCGAAGCAGAAGCCAGTTGTACCACAAATTGGGTAGGTGATTTTGTGGAAGCAGATTACCGACAATCTTGTCCGGCATCTTCCATCGTACGCCTAAAATTCAATACTCCGGAGCATGGCGATATTGATCTCAATTGGTATGATGGTGGACTGTTGCCCGACCTTCCCGATGAATTAAAGGATGGGGAGACCATCGGTGATGGTGGTGGGGGGTCAATTTTTTATGGCACACGCGGTATCCTAATTTGTGATACCTATTCTCGTAATGCGCGCCTTTTACCCTCTGAGACCATGAAATTACTCAACCCGCCAACTCCTTATTTAACCCGTATCGAAGGAGATACGGGCGGCCATCGGCGAAATTTCGTCGAAGCCTGTTTGAATGGTACCGAGGCCTCTTCCGATTTTAAGCGTTCCGGACCTTTAACCGAGGCTGTACTAATGGGCAATTTGGCCATCAAAGCCTTTCAATATAAACAATTCAAGGAGGGCAAAAAAGCTGGAGACTGGGATCCGTTCGAGTACCCAGGTAGGAGAAAGATTCTTTGGGATGGCGCTAATATGAAGGTCACGAACTGGGATTTGGCCAATGAATGGGTCAAGGGCACGTATCGCAAAGGGTGGGAATTGGGCTAAGGACGTGTAGCTTGCAGGTTTGCCAACTTTTTGTAAAAATGTTTTTTTTCCATTTCATTACTGGTGAGCACAACCGCCTTTTTTAAGGCGGCCATTGCGCCTTTATAATTTTGCTGATCGGTCAAAAGTTCGGCCTGAATGGCATAATATAGGGCGCTGTCTTTAAAATGAGGCCCTTGCTTATAATTTAGGAGCTCCACCAATGCGCGATCGGCGCCATAGACCCTATGGAAAGGGACAATCCTGTTCAATTGCACAATTGGCGAATATTGTTGTCTCAATTGAAGGTCATATAGTTTTAATATACCTTGCCAATCCGTTTCGGAAAATCGTTTGGCAACACAGTGATAATATGAAATTGCCGCTTGTATATGATAATCGGACGGCTCCTCTTTTACAGCCGCCAACTCCAAATGGCTTATTCCTTTTTTAATTAATTCGCGGTCATACAATTTTCTATCTTGATGTTCTAAATCTACCAGATCACCATTCAAGTCGATCCTCGCTTCGAATCGCGAGGCATGAAAGCACATTAATGCGATGAGGGCATGTACTTCTGCCGTTTTGCAGTATTTATTGCCAGAGAGCAATAATGCCAATCGAATGGCTTCCAAGCAGATATCCTTTTTGATCAGATTGGCGCCCGAACTGGCCGCATAACCTTCAGTAAATAATAAGTAAATAATTTTTAGAACAATGTTCAGTCTTGATTTCAGACCTAGTTCTACTGGAATATCCAAACTCGCAACATTATCTTTCAGCTTTTTTTTAGCCCTAGTGAACGACTTGGCCACAGTTTCCTCCTTCTTTATCAAGGCTTTTGAAATCTCTGCGTTCCCAAAACCACCAATCAACTTAAGACTAAGGATTATTTGGTATTCCTGTGATAGGGATGGGTGACAACATGCGAAGATCATTTTCAACTGGCTATCATTGATGGTCCCTTTTAATGAAACCTCTTGTTGAAATTGTTGTATGTTATCATGTAACTTGTCTACTTCCCCTGTCACCATTCTTTTATCTTTTCTGAGGGTGTCGATCAATTGGTTATTCGCGACCCTTAAGAGCCATGCCGACGGGTTCTGCGGCGTTTCATTATATCCCCAAACCTGCATGGCCTTGATCAGCGCTTCCTGGACTGCATCCTCTATTTGTTCTAAATGGGATGGGCCAAATTTATGTACCAGAAAAGAAATGATCTTTCCGTATTCATGTCTGAACACATGTTCGACCAATGGCGTATTTTTAGTTTCCCCCATGTTATAAATTTAAAAAGTCCGATGCGAACATCGGACCCTCTTGTTCTTTTTTCCGCTTCCATTACATGTTCATAGTCATGATTTCGCGCACTTCCACGTTGCCCCCATGTTCAAAAATCGGACATCCTTTGGAAATTTCCACGGCCCCGTTAAGATCCTTGGATGTAACGATCAAATAGCCCCCAACTACTTCGGAACCTTCCGCAAACGGCCCATCGGTAATTACTTTACCCGCATTCTCCACCACCTTGCCTTCTTTGGCCAAGGGGAGCCCATCTACCAATTGGTCATGCTCTTTCAAACCGCCCATCCAAGCACCCCATTTTTGCATATGTGCCTGCATTTCTTCTGGTGACTGCTGTACTCTTGCGGCATCCCCGCCTCTGAATAAAAATAAAAAATTGCTCATGGAATAAATTTTAAATGTTACTATATCTTATAGACGAACAACAGACCCCGAAATGGACAATTGATACAATTAATTTAAAATAATCTCATCTGACCATCTTTATAGGGCTCATGCAATTCCTTGTTCAGCTTAGGAAATACCTTATCCTTAAAATAAAGTTGTTTGGCAAGACGTGCAAGGTCGTGGATTTGGGTAGCGATATGACCCTCGCCCCTGCTTCTAATTCCAAAACGGCTGTCGTTCAAAGATCCGTTATGGCATGCCGCTATCTGGTTCAGTACCTTTTCGGCCCTCTCGGGCATGGTCTTTTTTATCCAATCCGTGAAAATCTGCCCAATGGCCCCATTGAGCCGGACCAGCGTGAAGGCAAAAGAAAGGGCCCCGTTTTTAGAGACCGTCTTTGCCAGATTTAAGATCTCATGACTATTGATACCTGGTATGATCGGTGCCAGCATGGCATTGACGGGGATTTTCTTCTCCGATAAGATACGGATGGTCTCCAGTCTTTTCTTGATCGAAACGGTACGTGGCTCCAGAATGCGTCTGGTATCTTCGGAAAGTGAGGTCACCGATACGTTTACCCCTACCAATCCCTCTTCGTTCAGTTGGGATAACAAATCCAAATCTCGTAATATCAGCGCATTTTTAGTGATAATGCCTACCGGGTGCCTATATTTTAAAAAGACTTCCAAACAGGCCCTGGTAATCTTGTGCTTTTGCTCCGCAGGCTGATAACAATCTGTATTTCCTGAGAGTACGATAGTCTCTGCCTTCCAAAGTTTACTTTTAATTTTTTCTTCCAATAAAAGTGGTGCATCCTTTTTGATCAAAATCTTGCGCTCAAAATCCAATCCAGCACTATAACCCCAAAATTCGTGTGTATTACGCGCATAACAATAGATACAACCGTGCTCGCAGCCCTGGTAGGGGTTCATCGAATACATCATCCCGACATCGGGACTCTTCACCTTGTTTACAATGGTCTTGGGAAAAATAGGAAGGTACTGGGTCCTGTTATTATCGGCCTCTTCGCCCTCAAGCCTACAAAATTCTAGAAAATCTTCCCTTGTTTCGTAGATGTGCTCTAAAAATTTATTGGGTGTGTTGCCCTGGGCCCCGCGCCCTTTTATATAGTTTTCTGCAGACAATATATCGGATTTATTCCAAATTTATGGAATATTTCCAATACAAAATAACATATAATCTTAATTAACGGAAACTTTTACCAACTGCTTTTTGCTGCCTCTTTTGGCATAGAACAAAAGTTGGTCCGAAGATTTATCGATTAATGGCCGTGAGACCATAATGGGCAATCTCACTTCTTTGTCATCGATCAATTTTTGATAGGCAATATCGCCATTCCGATCGAGTTTAATGACGAACATATTTGGGGTTCGGCTATAACCTTGCTTGAAGATGATCCTATCTTTTCCCAATTTCTGCGGATTTTCTCCCGAATTGATAAAGAAGTACATATCATCGCCTTTCGCATATGCACTATAGGAAGCATAGGCCTCATCGCCTTGGGTCACTTCGGTTTTGTTGATATTGCGTGCCCAAACCATATCGCCATCAACGTTGAGCTTGGCACAGACAATATCATTATAATGGTAGCGCTCCACCTGTTGGGCTGCCCCATTTCTTATATCATCGCCTTTTGAAACAAAATACTCTTCGGCACTGAACAAAATATCATTATTTTGGGTGACGTGAACATCCTTAAAGATAAGGTTTTTGATTTCCGCAACTACCTCACGGCCAAATTTGTCGATCATGAATTGCTCTGAAAAGGCGTTGTATTTTTTTGATTGAATGACCAAGTTACCAGCATCCAACTTAAAATGCACAAGGCCATTATATCGGTTGTCTTTACGATCGGCATAAAAGCCCACAGCCAGCAATTGTCCATCGACCAAAATCGGTTTTAAGGCCTCGGGAAACCTGCCTGCATCGTCAAATTCCTGAATTTGATGACCCGCATTGGTTATCCTCACCAATTCGTATTGGAACCTTCTTTCCGTGGCATTGAACCTTCGCTTTTTGAAGTAAGCCTTGCCCATCATATACACTGTTTGCAAATCTCCGGATACCTCAATATTCTCAAAGGCATAATTTTTGTCGGCAATCAGATCGGTTAAATCATGGGTAATATGTTTTTTTAGGTCTGTGCCGTACAAATAAATTTGAAATTTCTCCGTATTGCGTTCCCTGTGGTGCACGGTTATGGCAAAGGCAGACCGATCGTCATTGAAAAATACGGAAGTTGAAAAACCATCCCCAAAATTGCGATTGTATTTGTTCGCCGCAAAAGGGTTGGGCACCTCTTTGGAAGGAATGGAGAGCAAAGTCTTCTCGGTAAAATTAAAAGCATCCAAAGGACTTTGGTGCACACGATATTCATACGCCTCTTGTTCAACATTATAGGCCAGTTCCAATAAATACAATTGACCGTTCCTCACAAAGCCGTCAACCATATTTTCCCCTGCATATTTATAGTTATAATCTGATTCTAGAACCATTGAGGCATCGTATACTTCAATAAAATGACCTTTAGGCCTCAAGGGCATGCCCCCATAATAAGTGCGTACCAAAACGGTCTTGTCTTTGGAAAGGGGATTGATTGAAAGTACAGTGGAATATTTGTACCTATCGCCATAATTTTCTCCCAAGGCATATTCAATGGGGAAATCTTGGGCCTTGCCTAAATAAATTGTAGCAAGAAAAAGTAATAGGAATATCCTTTGTTGCGGTTTCATAAGTAGGTTTTTGTGATATGTTATCCGCCTGGAAATTCCGCCTTACGCTTTTCAAGAAAGGCGGTAGTGCCCTCTTTGAAATCTGCCGTTCCGAAGCAGGCACCGAAGGCTTCAATTTCGATTGCATACCCGTTAACACTATTGTTAAAACCCGCATTTACCGCTTTTATTGCATGCCCAATCGCTACTGAAGAGTTGACTGCGATCTTATTGGCCAATTTCTTGCAAAACCCCAACAACTCCTCCTGTGATAATACATGGTTCACCAGCCCATAATCCAGTGCCCTGTCTACATCTATCATCCCAGCGGTCATAATCATTTCCATGGCCCTGCCTTTTCCAATCAACCGTGGCAATCGCTGCGTTCCCCCATAACCAGGTATTACGCCCAAGGATACTTCCGGAAGACCCATTCTGGCATTGTGGCTCGCCACCCTAAAATGACAGGCCATGGCAAGTTCGAGTCCCCCCCCAAGAGCAAATCCGTTGACTGCGGCAATAACCGGTGTGGAAAGGTTTTCGACCAAGTTAAAGAGCAATTCCTGGCCCAATGCCGCAAGTTTGCCCCCTTCTTCCACCGAAAAACCGGCAAATTCCGAAATATCCGCCCCTGCCACAAAGGCCTTTTCCCCGCTACCCGTGATGATGATCACCTTCACGTTCTTGTCATTCCCTAAGGTGGTAAATGCTTCGTGAAGTTCTTGGATGGTCTCTTTATTAAGGGCATTGAGTTTTAAGGGACGATTGATGGTGATGACGGCAATGTGCCCATCCCTGTCGACTAGAATGTTGTTAAATTTCATGATTTCATATTTTTTTGAACAAGGAAGTTCCTTTCGTGAAAAGAATTATTTTACCGTCTTATATTAAATTAGTGATTTTATTTTTCATTGCAACGTCTAAAGATAACCGAGATTGTCTCTCCATTTTGTCAAATTGAACGACCAATAATTTCTTGGCCTGACGATAACATTGTGCTTAAATCCGTGGTGGCATACCTTAATTCTCCCAAATTCATACAGCTTTCAATCCTATTTCCCGGGGAAATTTTACGGTGAACACGGTGCCCTTTCCGGGCATGGAACTAAAGGTAATATTGCCTTTATAAGTTTCAACAATATTCTTAACCATGCCAAGCCCTAGGCCCATCCCACTGGTTTTGGTAGTGAATTTGGGTTCAAATATTTTGTCCTTATTTTCATTGCTAATGCCTACTCCGTTATCTGCTACGGCGATTTTTACATAATCCGTGTCTGCGGAGACCGAAACCAATATCCTAGGCGACTCTACTTCGGGTACCGCTTGTATTGCATTTTTGATCAAATTGGTCACCACGCGAATCAATTGTGTGCGGTCTAATTTTGCAATGATTTCTTCTTCTTCAGCAATAAAATGTATATAATCCTCATTAAAGATATCTAAGGCCAACTTTACAATCTTGATCACATTCAAGGTCTCGTTCTGTTGCGCCGGCATCTCTGCAAAATTGGAAAAAGCAGAAGCAATGCTGCTCATGGTATCGATCTGCTGTATTAAGGTTTTGGAATATTCGGCAACCTTTTGCCTGATATCCGGATCTTCGGGATCGAATTTCCGCTCAAAACTTTGTACACTTAAGCGCAAAGGGGTAAGTGGATTTTTGATTTCATGGGCCACCTGCTTGGCCATTTCACGCCAAGCTTGTTCCCTTTCGCTCCTAGCCAACTTCACGGCACTTAGTTCCAGCTCTTCGATCATGGCGTTGTAGGAAGTAACCAATTTATGGATTTCCTCACTTGGGTCATCTATAAAAATTTTTTCGTTGCGCTTGGTAAGGTCGGTCTTGCTCAACATATCGGATACCGTCTCCAATGATCTGGTAATAAACTTTGAGATAAAATAGGCCAGGGCTATGGCCATCAGAAGCATCACCAAATACACACCGCTCAGACGCATCAAAAATTCTTTCAACTCCATATCATTAAAAGAGTTGTCCTCCACATAGGGAAGGTTCAGAATTCCAATGGGCTTAAATTTTCTGTCGGTTATGTAGGTATAGGAAGCCTGGTACTTGTCGCCAGCGGCCGAATTCTTCTCTACATAGCGCTTGCTCGGACTTTCGCTCAGGTTGTTGAGCACTTCGGCGTCCAAACAATTGGTAAGGGAATCGCTCTCGAACTTTGGTCTGGAACTTTTGATCAATTGGCCCTCTAGGTCGTATATGTTGAAGTTTAAATTTTGAACATCCGCTATCTCATATATGGCATTCTTAAAAATAAGTCCCAAATTTTCCGTAGTGGTAGGATAGGTGGTCGCCCGAAGGGTATAATTGATGCTCTGTTTGATCTGTTCCTCTTTGCGCTCCAGCCGCTCATTGTGATAGTCACGTGTTTGTTCGCGGTACTGGTACACCGAAATCCCAGCGATCAGCACCGATGATATCAGTACGAGCAGGATCATGGCAACGAAAATGCGGGTCCTTAACGAAATTTTTTTGAACAAAGGATACCAATTTGATGTTAAAGATAACAATAATGGTTGTGCCGTAAATTTGAAAAAAGACTTCCATGCTTGTACATCTTGCACCTGAACCGAAGTACCCTTTTAAATTTGTTGCTTTGTACGCCTCCAAATATCGGGCCAACCCCTAATGCCATATTCGATAAATGAAAGGCAGCCGGTTTTTGAAAGGAAATTTATGTTATCGGTTTATTGCTTTTTTTGAAATATAAACCCCGCTTCCCCCGTTTTTATGGAGAACCGAAATATACCCAAAGGGGAAGTATCATTTTCAATGTATCTTTGGACCACGTGAGTAATTGAGATAGAAAAAAATGCAAGAGTTCTTATTCTACGTTGAACTTGGTCTTGATCACGTGCTGAGTTTAAGCGCCCATGACCATATCTTATTTTTAGTGGCACTTGCCATTCCTTTTACTTTTAAACAATGGCGCCCTGCCCTATTGTTGGCCTCTGTTTTTACCCTCGCGCACTGCACCTCGCTTGCCCTTTCGGTATATGATATTTTGGTAATGGACGTTGGATTAGTCGAGTTCCTTATACCTGTGACTATCTTATTGACCAGCATTTTCAATCTGATCAATGTAAGGTCTAAAGCACCTCACCAAAGTCTCATTTTCCATCTTATGGCCACCACTTTTTTTGGATTGGTCCACGGTTTTGGTTTTAGCAATTATTTTAAGTTGCTTATGGCCGAGGAAACGAACACGCTTTCCCCATTATTGGGCTTTGCAACTGGAATCGAAATATCCCAATTGGGTATTGTTGCCACCGTGCTTTGCATAGCGTATGTGTTTCAGTCCATTTTTATGTTGAAAAAGACCTTATTTATAACGATTTCCTCGATTTTAATCCTCCTTCTTACAATACCGATGCTTGTTGCGGCGTTCCCCTATTAGAATTTCACTTAAAATTAACCTTAATGGGTTGTGGAACACTGGCAAAGCAGGTATCTTAGTGGCTTCCCAATATTTATTTTTTTTGGCCTAGATACCATTTCATCGATGAAGAAAAGCAAACAAGAAAAATATGATAAGGCCTATTTGCGAATGGCCCAGGAATGGGGCAAATTATCATATTGTCATCGTCGACAAGTCGGGGCCATCATTGTTAAAGACCGTATGATCATTTCAGATGGCTATAACGGAACACCGACCGGCTTTGAAAACTTTTGTGAGGACGAAGAGGGATATACTAAATGGTACGTGCTACATGCTGAGGCCAACGCCATAAGCAAGGTAGCCGCTTCAACACAGTCTTGCCAAGGTGCGACGCTTTATATTACCTTATCGCCGTGTAAGGAATGTAGTAAACTCATACACCAGTGCGGCATAAAACGTGTGGTGTACCAGGTAGCGTACAAGGATGATTCGGGTTTGAAGTTTTTGGACAGGGCCGGCGTTGATCTTGTTCACCTGCCAATAATCGAAAGTTTGGTGCCTTAGAACAAATCATATGAATAAAAGATACGCTTATATATGGCCCACCATAATTGCCTCAGCTTTGGGGCTCGGAATTTTCGTTGGTGGAAAATTGCACTTTAACGATACCCCCGAAAAGCTGTTCACCACAAATTCCAAAAAAGACAAGTTGAATCGTTTGATCGACTATATCGATTATGAATACGTAGATGAAATCGATACCGACAGTATTGTCGATGTAACAGTAAACAACATTCTAGATAAACTTGATCCGCACTCCGTCTATATCCCTAAACGGGAAATGAACAAGGTAACGGAGAATATGAAAGGGGATTTTGTAGGTATTGGTATCAATTTTTATCCCTTTAGGGATACTATATCGGTGATCCGGACTATTGTACAAGGACCTAGTTTCTTAAAGGGGATATTGCCAGGGGATCGCATATTAATGGCCGACAATGATACCCTTTATGGGAGAAAACTGGCCAATGAAACCATTGTGAACAGATTAAAGGGGCAAAAGGGAAGTTCAGTGAAGTTAAAGGTGTACCGCAAAAACGGGAACAAGACCTTTACCGTAAATGTAAAGCGTGATCTTATCCCAATTAAAAGTGTGGTGGCACATTATATGCTTACGGAAAATATGGGGTATATACAGGTAAACCGGTTTGCAGAATCTACTTATAAAGAGTTCAAAGCTGCCCTTCGTGACCTGGAAAGGCAAGGTGCCAAGAAACTTACGCTAGACCTAAGGGACAATCCAGGTGGCTATCTTGGTATTGCGGAACAAATGGCCGATGAATTCTTGCAGGATGGTAAATTGATCCTTTTCACAAAGAACAAAAAAGGAAATATCGATAAAATTTATGCAACGGATAAGGGCAGTTTTGAGGATAAGCCTGTTTATGTGCTGATCAATGAACGTTCGGCGTCGGCAAGTGAAATCATCGCGGGTGCCTTGCAAGACAATGATGTAGGCACCATTGTGGGCCGGCGCTCTTTTGGAAAAGGTTTGGTTCAGCGCGAAATGGAATTGGGCGATGGTTCGGCAGTACGGTTAACGGTATCGAGGTACTATACGCCCACAGGGCGTTCCATTCAAAAGGCTTACAACAAGGGCAACAAAGACTATTATCAAAAATTCACTGACCGCTATCACAATGGAGAACTGGTCTCAGTTGATAGTATTAAGGTCGCCGATTCCCTAAAATTTACTACGCCGAAAGGTAAGATCGTCTATGGGGGGGGCGGTATAATCCCTGATGTCTTTGTTCCCATTGGAACCAATGAGGAAGAAGCCATCGAAAGCATGGACAGTATGGGCTTCTTTTCAAGATTCGTTTTTGAGTACCTAGACGAAAATCGAACACTTCATAATAATTTGGGCAAGGCCGAATTCACCAATGAATTTGAGGTGGATGATATTTTGTTTGAACGGTTTGTAGACTTTTGTTTGAAAAGGAACCTCAAAATGAATTTTTATGATTTTGATGAGAAAATAAAACTATACCTAAAAGCGTCATTGGCAGAGCAACTTTATGACCCGAACCTTTATGCCAAAATAAAAAGCGGGGGCGACGCCATGTTACAAAAAGTTCTGGAGCTTGACCATCCCACGGTCAGACAAGGGGAAGCTGAGGCCATCGAGAGCAATAACTAGTCCCTATCTATTTTTTGCTGTATCTTTTTCGAAGCCTTAAAGATCAGCAGTAGTATGATGGCACAGAGCGATGCCACGATTCCTATTAAGGCAATAACGCTCTTTCCCTCCAACGGATCCGAAAAGTTGACGAGGGTCAAATTATAAACAATTAGCACTACGCCAAGTCCGATTAATATTAGTGTCAATTTCCGATTCATTGCTAACTTTAAATTGGCAATCTAGGGGATACAGGTTTAAAATTAAATCCCTTTCGACTTACTTAATGGAAAAGCCCATTGATATTGGAGGCAAAAAGCTTGACCGCAATGGCCAATAGGATTACGCCAAAAACTTTTCTGATGATACTTACCCCTGCCCTTCCCAAAACCCTTTCGATTTTTACCGAAGATTTCAATACCAGATATACAAAGATAGTGTTCAGAATAATGGCGACAATTATGTTCTCTAAATAATATTCGGCGCGAAGTGATAGCAAGGAAGTAAGCGTACCTGCGCCTGCGATCAATGGAAAAGCGATCGGTACTATTGAGGCACTTTCTGGGGCATCATCTTTGTACAGTGTAATCCCCAAAATCATTTCAAGGGCCAAAAAGAATATGACAATGGCACCAGCCACGGCGAAGGAGTTTACATCAATGCCTATCAAGTTTAGTATCTCTTCCCCTAGAAACAAAAATGCTACCATCAGGCAAGCGGCCACGATGGTCGCTCTTCCTGATTTTATGTGTCCTATTTTGTTCCGAAGGCCGATAATAACAGGAATGCTTCCCAAGATATCGATGACCGCAAAAAGCACCATGGTGGTGGTCGCTATCTCCCGAAGATTAAAATGAAAAGTCATAGGCTGAAATTTTCGGCAAAACTACAACTTCATAATCCGGTTTTTAACTTTTTATGACAAAATAATTGTAATAGTTGACATTACTAAAAAGGTATCTTTACCCAAAAATAATTACCCATGTTCCAACTAGGGAAAACCATAGTATCAGAGGCTATTATCGAAAACGATTTTGTGTGTAACCTAAGTGCTTGTAAAGGGGCCTGTTGCGTCGACGGAAACGCGGGAGCGCCGCTCGAAGAGTCAGAAACTGAAATCTTGGTGGACATCTATAGTGCTGTAAAGCCCTTTTTGAGCGTGAATGGCGTCAAGGTGATAGAAGATCAAGGGGCCTTCGTTAAAGGAGAAGATGGCGAATGGGAGACACCGCTGGTAAATGGCAATGAATGTGCCTATGTAATTTATTCCGAAAATGGCATCGTTAAATGTGGTATTGAAGCAGCTTTTAACCAAGGGGCAACTAAATTTCGAAAACCTGTATCCTGCCATCTATACCCGATTCGCATCAACGAATATCGGGAACTCACTGCCGTTAATTACCACGAGTGGGAAATTTGCGATCCAGCCTGTACTTTGGGAAAAGAATTGAAAGTGCCCATCTACAAGTTTGTAAAAGAGGCACTCATTCGTAAATTTGGACAGCCCTGGTACGACGAACTTGAGAAAGTTGCCCAAGCACACCTCAAATCGTAGGAATCCGCAAGACGACCCTAGTTCCAGTAGCTGTGCCCTGATCGTCATAGAGATCTAACATTTCAACTTCAAAAGAGTTTTGATAGTCTCTGGAGAAATTGGCCAAACGCTCTTTGGTGATGTCGATGCCCATAGACTTACGCTTAAGCACCTTGCCTTCCTTGATTATTTGTGCAGCTTCCCTACCAACACCGTTGTCGGTGATGCTTATGTAGATATATTCGCTGCCATCCCGGCTTATATGTAGCTGGATTTTTTTTAACCCCTCCTTTGAAGAAAGCCCATGCCAAAGAGCGTTTTCCAAGAAGGGTTGAAGGATCAGGGATGGGATTTTAACTTGATGAACATCGATATTCTCATCTACCTTGATTTTAAAATCCAATTCATTGGAGAATCGAATGTCTTCAATGTTCATATATAGTTCTACCGTTTCGAGTTCTTCTGCCAGTGGGATTTCTTTTAAGGCGGAGGCCTCTAATATTTTGCGTACCAGCTTCGAAAATTTATTCAGATAGTGCACCGCATTCTTCTGCTCGTTATTGATGATATATAGTTTGATCGAATTCAGTGAGTTGAACAAAAAGTGTGGGTTCATTTGGCTCCGGAGCATACTTTGTTCTAAAGTCAATACTTTTTTCTCGCTCTTGAGCTGGTACTGGCGATAAAGGATATAAAAAATTCCTGCCAAAAGTGCCAAGGCGATACCGCTGACAAGTAGTATGGTCTGATTTTTACGCAACTGCACCTTATAGTTCTGATTCTCTACGGCCAATGCGGCATTCTCGTTACTTCTCCTCTCGGAATCATGTCGTGAGATCACATCGGCGACATATCGACGATTTCTGTCGTTGGAGACTATTTGTTCGTAACGCAATGAAGTTTTATGATATTCCAAGGCCTTTTCAAAATCGCCCTCTTTTGCAGATAGGTCCGATAAGAATTTATTGGCCTCGGATATTTCACTGTGAAGTTTATAATGTTCGGCCATTTTTAGTCCTATGACCAGTTTGCTCCTCGCATCAACGTATCTGTTGAGGTCGATCATGGCCCATCCTATATTGATAAGTATTGTCGAAAGTATTGTCTTGTCGTCCAAGGTCTCCGCTGGAGATAGGGTGTTTTCGAGAAGTGTAAGTGCCTCCTTGGGATGGCCTTGATGGACAAGTACATGGGCGATATTATAATTACACATGATCCTGCCCCGCTCGGAATTTATGCGTTCATTGTATACCAAAGCAGTCTGAAAATTTTCCATGGCTTCTGCAAGCATGCCCTTAGCCTCATAAGATTCTCCAATGTTCTGGTAGTTGATCGCAAGTCCCGACTCACTTTCCATCTCCCGTGCAGCTTCCATTGATGTGCCAAACTGGGCTATGGCCAGATCATATTGTTCAAGGATCTGATAGATGTTGCCAATAGCGTTCATGGCAACCATCATGCTCCGTTTTAGTTCATTTGATGGTTTTTCAACGGTCTCGGCAAGCATTAACGTCTTCTGGCTATAATCCAAGGACGATTTGATGGCATCGGTCCTTCGCAGTATGACACTGATCATATTCAGACTATGAACCTCGAATTCTATATTATTTGCTTCTTCTGCAGCTTTGAGCGCGCGCTGATACAAAGCAAGGCTCTTGGAAAATTCAGAAATATCAAGATATCTTTTGCCCAATTGGTTCAACGCAAACGACTGGCCAACGAAATATTTCCTATCCGCCGCATTATTAGCAAAAAAACGCATTAGCACAGTATCGTTTTGCTCCAGTTCTAGTGCTGCATTAATCTCTTGATAGGTTTTTGGAGACTTTATGATTAGACTGTCGGATTTCTTTATAAAGGAATCCGAAACAACTTGTGTAAAACATTCTTGGATACTAAATATGAGAAGTACGGCGCATAAGGGTCGTCGCCAAAGGTGTCTTAATTTGCTGGAGAACTGCATACAGGTGTTTAGAGCAAGTCTAGAAAATCTGATTTTTTCTGTCTGGAAACAGGTATTTTGTGATTAGACTTTAAAATAACGTAACCATCGGTTTTTAAAAACTCTTTAATTTTATGAAGGTTAATGATATAGGAATTGTGGATCCTAAAAAAGGAATCTTGGGGTAAAATATCATTTACCTCTTTTAACTTTTTAGTCAGCACTAGTTTTTGTCCATCCACTAAATATAGTGTGCTGTAGTTCCCATCGGATTCGGCGTAAAGAATCTCATCGCTTTCCAAGAAAATCAACTTTCCATCGGTATTGATGGTGATTCTGTTATGAATATTCCCTGCATTAAAGTTTAACAGTATCTTTTCTAACCGTTCCGCCGTAAAATTTTTGGAATTGTGCTTTTTTATCTTCGCAATGGTGTCCTTTAAATCATCGGTGTCTATGGGCTTCAACAAATAATCGATTGCCTCATGCTTTAAAGCTTTTATGGCATATTGGTTATAGGCGGTGGTAATCACCACTGGGAAATTTTTGTTGGTCAGCTTTTGTATAAACTGAAATCCATCCATTGTGGGCATCTCTATGTCGAGAAAAAGACAATCAGGCGTGTGATTTGCTAAATAATTAAGTGCTTCCTGGGGATCGGTAAAAGATGCCCCCACTTTAATCTCATCACTAAAGTTCGTCAGCTCCCATGACAGGCTCTGCAATGCTTTGATCTCATCATCTACTATTACGGCCTCTAACATACTCGATAGTTACTTGTCGCTTAAATTAATCAAAATTAGGGTATCGTTTTATTTAATATCAAAAAGATGTATCAATGGGAGTAATTAAAGTATAATTGGATCAATTTTAAGGGCTAATTGGCTTTTGAATCAGATATGGGTCTCAAAAGCGTAACAGATACAACGACAAACCGTCTACCGTTCAGAATTGCCCTACATGCCATTTATACAATAAACCATGCCATTTATACAATACACGAATATGGACCTTTTGACTTGACATACATTCGTACCAAAGTTATAGCATGAAGTTTTAATGTTCCCCATGAGATAATAATAATCCCCAAAGGAACCTAAAACTATTACGATGAAAAGATGTGTGATGATGTTCGTTTTTCTGGTATTTCTTTTGATTATTGCAGCATTGACTGAACGGGCCGAAAATTTGGCTATAAATGATAATCTTGCGGATAATCAGCACGATATCGAAAATCAATTGGTCCAGGGACCTGGACAATAATTGGCAGTAAATTAAATCAATATGGAATGTGGCTGATCTTTGAATTTTATGCTAATGGCAAAAACAAACGATAGTTTAACATTATGTT
>JBBKWR010000083.1:0-13475 GCA_037969055.1 Flavobacteriaceae bacterium
CCGGAATTATTCATTCGGTAACCGGTTTTATCCAGACCTGGGGCGGTAACATCGTGTACTTAGACCAACATGTTGATCAACAAGCAAATGTTTTTTTTATGCGCTTGGAAAGCAACTTCGATGCTGGCATTGATGATTTGGCAACTTTTAGGGTCGAATTTGACAATGTCATAGCCAAACGCTATCATATGAAATGGAGCATCCATTTGGATGATGTAAAACCTAAAATGGCCCTATTCGTCTCGAAATATAACCATTGTCTTTATGACCTATTGAGCAGGTTCAATTCAGGGGAACTTCCGGTGGAAATTCCATTTATCATAAGTAACCATAACGATCTTGAGCCGATTGCAGAACAGTTCGCCATTCCATTTAAATATATCCCTGTCCGAAAGGACTCAAAATCCAGCGCCGAAGATATACAACTCGCACTATTGAAGGAACACCGGGTAGACTTTATAGTGCTCGCCCGATATATGCAGATCGTAAGCAGTAAGATCATTGACCAGTTCCCCAATAAAATCATTAATATCCACCATTCCTTTTTACCTGCGTTCGCTGGGGCCAAGCCCTATCACGCTGCTTTTAAGCGAGGCGTAAAAATTATCGGGGCGACAAGTCACTATGTAACGGAAGAATTGGATGCGGGCCCAATCATTGAACAAGATGTCACTACCGTCACACATTCGCATGGGATTCAGGATTTCATCTCAAAAGGCCGAGATCTTGAAAAAATTGTACTATCCAGAGCCGTCAAACTGCATGTCCAACGTAAAACAATGGTGTATAATAACAAGACGGTTATTTTCTCATAAATTGGCCTTTCCACAATATTCGCTGAATTTTATCATTATATAATTAAGCATTGGTCGGTAGCAATACCTAAAATCCTATTAAAGTAAAATATACAATATGAAAAAAAGAGTGATACTTCTATTTTTTATGCTCCAACTTATGGGCTGTGGTGAGCTACATCAAGTCGTTAACCAATTGCCACAAGGAGGTGGCTTAGGTAATGCGGAAATCGCAAGTGGACTTCGGGAAGCCCTTGATAAAGGAATTGCCAAACAAGTAACTACATTGACGCAGACCGACGGCTTCTTTAAAAATGAATTGGTAAAGATCTTGTTGCCCGAAGAACTTCAAAAAGTAGACAAAACGCTACGCGATGTAGGAATGGATAGACTAGCGGACGAGGGCTTGAAAATTTTGAACAGGGCTGCAGAAGATGCGGTAGGTGAAGCGACCCCTATTTTTATCGACGCCGTAAAGGGCATTACGTTCAACGATGCGAGGAACATCTTGTTGGGAAGTGACGATGCAGCCACAAAGTACCTTACCCAAAATACGGAAACAGCACTATACACTAAATTTAAGCCCATCATTCAGGCGTCTTTTGAAAAAGTTGGGGCCGATAAAATCTGGAAAAACCTAATTGGCCAATACAATAGTATTCCTTTTACCAACGCAGTAAATCCGGATTTAACAGACTATGTGACACAGGAAGCCCTTGAAGGTGTTTATGCCATGATCGCAGTGGAGGAAAAAGAAATTCGCACGAACATTTCTTCACGTACTTCAGAATTGCTGAGAAAGGTTTTTGCACTGCAAGATTAAGTTGGAATAAATAAGTCGATTTTCACAATAAAAACAGAATAGTGCCGTTAAAAATATAAAGTGGACATAAACATTTCATAAGGTTGTCTTAACCACTTGTTAAACATGTAATAGTTCATTTACCATAAAAATAGTTGAGTTAGAATATTTGAGTTAGTTAGTTAGTTTAAAACCGGTGGGAGCACCGGTTTTTTTGTTTTACTGGTATTCCTATCCATTTTTTAACATTTCTCCAAATGCTATCAAAACCCCTCCAATAGGACATTTATAGGTAGTTATATAGGTAATCTATTATCGGGACTTACTTTTTTAAGATACTTTTAAGAATTCGCATTTTATTTATTGGCTAATTTAATGGGTGCTAATTCATCAATCATCAATCAATTAAAATGAGACAGCCGTGGATATTTATTTTACTGTTTGCGCTCCTAACAAACCCTCTTCTTTACCCTATACAGCCCATAGACTATTCTGAGAATGTTACCCTTGATACGAATTGGCCAGCTTTTGGCTTGGTTCGATTGGAACAGGCCGATCTTCTTTTTCATGAGCATAAATATCGCGAGGCAATAAGCTTATACCAACAATTGTTGCAAGAAGAGGATGGCCTTAATGGTCCCATTTACAGAAAAATAGCGTTGTGTTATGCAGCGTTGAAAAATTTAGACCAGTCCATATTTTACATTGAACAATCCCTGTACTCAGATTTCAAACCCAATATATTAGTAGGTATTGGGTTCGATGCCATTAGGAATACCCCTGAGTTTAAAGATTTGGAAGCAAGGTTTAGTCCAAACTTCACCTTTTGGACCTTTTTGTACCTCTATGCGGCCATGATCGGTTTTTATATCACCGCCACCATTCAATTCAATAAAAAAATAGACAGGGTTGCCAAATTGCTCATCAGTAGTTTTATTTTTATCCATTCTTTCTTTTTGTTGAACATCTGGCTCAACATTACTAATTTTCATTACAGCTTTCCCCACTCCTATTTAATGTCTACATGTTTCTCATTTCTGTATGGGCCTTTGCTATATTTTTATTTTAAACGGATAACACAACAACATGCCTTCAAAAAAAGGGATTTGTTGCACCTCATCCCCACGGTGCTACTTCTTGCATACCTAGTTCCCATTTATGCGATGTCCGGGAAGCAAAAATTAGGCGATATGTTCCAACGAATAGATAGTGGTCTAAATGCCGCCGATTCAGAATATCTGAGCGTCATTGTCCTAGCAAAGCTAATTTCATTAGTTGTTTATGGTTATTTTGTATGGAGGATTTATAGGATAGGAGATGGTAATAAATCAATTCCATTGGCGAACAAAAATTGGCAGAAAAATATATATTTTATCCACATGTCATATGTAGCGACCTATGCCGCATATGGTATTTTGATCACTAACCAAATTTCTTCAGGATTCTTTTACCATTCACAAATAGCTTGTATGTCCTTCATGGTGCTGTTTTTAGGTTATTCCGCAAATGTGCAGCCCAGTGTCTTTAGTGGCATTTATTCATTTGGAAACCATTTGTTTTTTAAGTACGAAAAGTCAGGATTGACGGAAAGTTTATCGAAAGAACTCAAAGAAAATCTATTGCGGCTGTTTGATATTGAAAAAATATATAAAGAAAATGATATCAGTCTCGAATCATTGGCAGAAAAGCTGAACACCACACGGCATAACGCCTCCCAGGTCATTAACGAGCATTTTAATATGAATTTTCACGAGCTCGTAAATAAATATAGGATCCAAGAAGCCAAATATATTCTGCACACTGATGCCAAGAAAAGCCTAAATATTATAGATGTTGCGTACGAAGTGGGCTTTAACAATAAGGTTACTTTTAATAAAGCCTTTAAAAAAGACACCCAATTAACGCCCAGTGAATACCAGCGCATCACGTTTCAGGTATAACGGTAAACTAAAAGTAAACTTTCTTCGGAAAGGTAAACGTTTATAGGACTTGCCTAATATTGGGATAAGGTAACGTTATTTTGAAATTGTAACAACTCAATGTAAGGGAAGCAGCCCTGAGCATTTACTTCTGGAAAATATACTTCTGTCTCATTTTTTAGGGTAATTATTTGAATTAGCTATCAAAACAACTCAGGGTTGCATTTTACATCAAACCTCTCTTTAAATTCCATAGGCTAACCCCTTTCCCATAATACATTCCACTAAGTGGTAGCAACAAACCAACCGCTGTAAAACTAGGTATGGCCTTTACCTCCGTTCCGTTATAAATAATGACGCCATTTACGAAGGTCTCGTACATCATTTAGAATTGAGGGCCCATCCCATGCAGTTTGGCAGGCACCAACCTGGTCAACCATTGCTTATCACTACCAATTTTTACCACTTTTGAAAGACCTTCGCCCTTGATCAAAATTGTGGCCATCCGATATTTTATCAGCTAGTTTAGGCGCCCATTTTGGGCGAGGGGTAAACCATTGGTAAACTTTCATCGGATAAGTAAACGTTTATAAGGATTTCCCTATAAAATGTTAAGAGAATGTTACTTTGACCTGAATGACTGGTTAAAAGTTATGATAGCTCTAGATAATTTACTCTTAAATTTTTACGCTCCGCTATAATGCGAATTGCTTGAGCAAGTCTTTTAAGTAGCCAAACAAAACTGCTTTGAAGCAGGGCTGTCCTGTACTTAACGTCGGATGTCAATTCGAAACTAACTTTATTAAAAATATTACGTATGAAAAACAAATGTAATTGGTTGTGTATACTTCTGTTCTTAGGGGTATCAATGGCATTTGCCCAGGAAAAAACGATTACCGGTACGGTTATCGATCAGGATGGGCAGCCATTACCTGGTGTTAACATCCTTTTAGAAAATACCACTACCGGTACGCAAACCGATTTTGACGGGAACTACTCCATTACCGGAGCGGTAGGCCAAACCTTGCAATTTAGCTTTATTGGTCAACAAACCGTTACTCGGGTAATCGGAGCCAACAACATTATTAATGTACAGTTGTTGGAAGACTTACATGCTTTGGAAGAGGTAATCGTTACCGCCTTAGGGATCAAAAGAGAAAAGCAAGCCTTGGGGTATGCGGTCGCCGAAGTAAAATCTGAACAGCTCGAAGAACAGGCGCAAGGTGATCTGGGCAGGGTGCTGCAGGGAAAGGCGTCTGGCGTAAACATTACACAGCAAAGCGGTCTGTCAGGATCGGGCACCAACATAATAATTAGGGGATTCAACTCATTTAGTCAGAGCAACCAACCCTTGTTTATTGTGGATGGGGTTCCCTTCAACGGGGATACCAACCCTTCTGGAAGACAGGGCAGTCGCCAAGACTTTATCAACGGTAATAATGGCTCCAGTAGGTTTTTGGATTTGGATCCCAATAGCATTGAAAGTGTGAACGTTCTTAAAGGACTAGCAGCCTCCACCTTATATGGGTCGTTGGGAAGAAACGGGGTCATCTTGATCACCACCAAAGCTGGAAAGGGGGGGCAAGGAGCTAAAAAATCCGAAATTTCAGTAACTACTTCGCTTTTCTATAATGATATCGCCTCTACCCCGGATTATCAAAACCAATATGGCAATGGATTCGACCAGGCATTCGGATGGTTCTTTAGTAACTGGGGCCCAAGTTTTGATAGAAATGGACTCGCAGGTTGGGGAAACAGTCCGTCAATTGATGAAAATGGTACATTGCCCCACCCCTATTCCACTTCCACCTCAGCCATCCAAGCTGCCTTCCCTGAATTTCAAGGGGCACGTTATCCATGGCAACCCTACGATAACTTTGGCAATTTCTTTAAAACCGGAACGGT
The DNA here is from genome assembly GCA_037969055.1 of Flavobacteriaceae bacterium. Lineage (GTDB taxonomy): Bacteria > Bacteroidota > Bacteroidia > Flavobacteriales > Flavobacteriaceae > Pelagihabitans. Next base: position 5,421 of record JBBKWR010000083.1, read on the forward strand.
CGCTAACGTATCCGTGAATATCGCTGGCGCTTCCACGGATGGAAAAATATCCTATAATGCCAACTATGGGTATTTAAAGGACGAAGGGTTTACCCCGGGCAATGGACTCAATAGGAACAATTTTGGTATCGGCGGACGCGCGGAGCTAAGCAATAAATTTACGGCCACTGGCACTATGAACTATGCCAGGACCAAGTTTATCTCGCCACCTGTTGCCCTAAGTCAGGGAAATGGAGCTACCGGTAGTGGTTCTTCAGTCTTTGGGGACCTCTATTTTACCCCGCGTTCTATTGATGTGGCAGGATTACCTTATCAAGATCCCCTAACAGGTGGAAGTGTTTATTATCGTCAAGACAACTCGATCCAACACCCACTATGGACTGTAAACAACGCCGGATCACAGCAGGAGACCAACAGAGTATTTGGGAATCTCGCATTACAATATGATCTCAACTCAAATCTCAATTTAATATACCGTGTTGGACTTGATGTTTATAGTGAGAACAACCTCAACTTCCAGAATAAAGGAGGGGTCAACAGCAATAGCAATGATATAAGGTTGCAGAGCGGTATTTATGAGACTTGGAACAATACCAATACCATTTGGGACCATAACATAGCACTTAATGGTGATTTTGATATCACCGAAAAAATCGGCACCACATTCAATATTGGGGCTAATGGAAGAAGGGAAATCTTTAATAGTGGCGGTACAGCAAGTGATGGACAACAGGTATTCGGGGTCCTAAAACATTTCAATTTTTTGAACAATAATGAGATAGAGCGTTTTGCTGAAAGAAATGTGATCGGAGTGTACGGGCAGTTGGAGTTTGATTATGACAGATTTCTTTATCTGACCCTAGCGGGTAGAAACGACTGGGTATCGAATCTATCAACTGCGAACCGAACACTGTTCTATCCCAGTGCCAGTCTGTCTTTTGTTCCCACTACAGCATTTTCTGACCTAAAAGATGATGATGTATTGGGATATCTTAAAATACGCGCCGGATATGGAACCTCAGCAGGCTTCCCAGATCAAAACTCGGATTCATATCCAGTAGCTTCCCGGCTCGTATTGGATACTCAGGATTTCCAAGACAATACCGGTAGAAATGTTGTGACCAACACTACGGGATTAACATTGGGCAATCCCAATTTAAAACCGGAACAGGTATCAGAATTGGAATTGGGTATTGAATCTAGATGGTGGGACGGGAAGATAACTTTGGATGCCTCGGTCTATGAGAGAATCACCACGGATCTTATCGTCAGTCAGCCTTTAGATCCTGCCTCAGGATACTTCAGTACCACTACCAACATTGGGGAAATAAAAGGGCAAGGCCTTGAAGTTGATCTAGGACTACACCTGATCAAACACGAAGCGGATGGTTTCAATTGGAATACGAATATCAATTTTAGTACCATAGAAACCAAGGTGACGGATCTGGGCAACGATACAGATCTTATTGTCTATTCTGGATTCGGGAACTTGGGTAATGCAGCCATTAAGGATCAACCCCTAGGTGTAATCTATGGCAGCAGGGTCCTACGGGATGCCAACGGTAATTTAGTGACCAATTCGACAGGAGACTATGTACAAGATTCCCAAGATGGTGTGATAGGTGATCCCAACCCAGACTTTGTATCAAACCTAAACAACACTTTTTCCTATAAGAACTTTACATTGGGATTCCAATTCAATTGGACCCAGGGGGGAGATATTTATTCCAGTACCATAGCCACCTTGTTGGGCAGGGGATTGATCGTTGAAACCCTCGATCGGGAAAATACTTTTATTCTTTCTGGTGTAAAACAGAGCGATGGGACTCCCAACGACGTTCAGATCAACAATTCGGACTATTACTTCACCAACGTACTTTTTGGACCAAGTGAACTGCAGGTATATGATGCAACGGTATTGAGGTTACAGGAAGTATCCTTAGGGTATTCAATGCCTTCCAAGTTTTTGGATAAAACCCCTTTTGGTTCACTCTCATTTACCATCTCAGGATTCAACCTATGGTACGATGCGATCAACACTCCGGACGGAGCCAATTTTGATCCCAATACTTCAGGTACTGGCGTCGGAAATGGATTTGGGTTTGACTTCCTAAACGGACCTAGTTCAAGAAGATATGGATTTAGTGTAAAAGCAACATTCTAAGATGAAAAAAATAGTTATACAAATGAAAAAAATAAATAGATGTCTCGTATTGTTGGGCTTATCTACAACCCTGTTAGTGACTACTTCGTGTGAGGTTACAGAATTGGACATTACACAGGACCCCAACTTTTTAACACCAGTACAAGCTAGTCCCGATTTCTTCTTGAACTCGATCCAAGAAGATTTCGCAAGATCGATTGATGGCGATGCGACCGGTGATCCCCAGGATAACTTTACAACCGGGGGCAACGTTAGTGGTGATGGGTTGTCGATACTTGGTATGGAACTCACGCGCTTAATGGTATTTGGAAATCGTGACTATAGGGGAGGATATCAGGATATTGATACCGATGATGAATGGGACAATGCCTATAGGGGTATTCTTTTCGATATCCGAACCATGACGCCAACTGCCGAAGAAGATGGACTCACAAGACATCTTGGGATTACCCAGTTTATTGAAGCATATACTATTATCAGCTTGGTCGATTTCTTTGGGGATATCCCCTATTCGGAAGCGGTTCGGGCGCCTGAAATCTTAAATCCGGTTTTGGATAGCGGTGCCTCCGTGTACGATGCCGCCTTGGCTTTGTTGGATCAAGCTATAGTGAATTTCACCAATACGACTTCGTCGGTTCCTGCTACGGATTTCTTCTACGGCAATAATTACACCAAATGGGTAAAGGCGGCCAATACGTTAAAGTTGAAAATTTACCTTCAAAGAAGGTTGGTGGACCCTTCTGCCGCAGCAAGCTTTAACGCCATTATCGCCTCTGGAAATTATATCCAGGATAACGCCGATGATTTAGACTGGGTCTGGCCTGGCACCAGTGCCTCACAACCTGATACCAGACATCCAAGATATGGCATCAACTATGCCTCCGCTGGAGCTACCGATTATATGTCGAACTGGTTGATCAACCAAATGGATGTCAACGGGGATCCAAGATTGCGTTACTTTTTTTATCGTCAGACTTTTGATGTTCCCGGACAAGATGGCCTTCCGCCGAACGAAGAATTGTTGACCTGTTCTTTGCAGACCCCTCCTGCACATTATGTGAGCGGTGGTTTCACTTTCTGTGCCTTGCCCAATGGATATTGGGGACGTGATTCAGGAGATGATGAAGGTGGACCACCAGATGGATTGTTGAAAACCACCTTTGGGGTGTACCCTGCGGGCGGTCGATTTGATGACGACAGTGTTACGCCCATAGCACAGGCCAATGACCCCACGTCATTTGGTGCTGGTGGTGTTGGCATTACCCCAATTTTGGATGCCTTTATGGTAGATTTTTGGATAGCGGAAATGGCGATGGCGTCGGGAAATCCAGCAGCCGCAGCTACCGCTTTGGAAGATGGGATGACCAGTCAAATTGCCAAAACCCAATCCTTTATCGTGAACGATTTGGCAGCAGATTTATCCTTTGCCCCGACCCCAACCGAGGTTGCGGACTTTATCGCCGGGGAAATAGCCGAATTTAATGCTGCATCAACCACCGGTAAATGGGATATTTTAGGAGAGCAACATTTCGTCAGTCATTTTGGAAACGGAATCGAGACCTATAATTTCTATAGGCGTACAGGCTACCCTAGTACATTGCAGCCAAACAGGGAGCCAAATCCCGGTGCTTTTGTTCGATCTATGTACTACCCTAACCAAGCCGTGACCAGTAATCCGAACATCACGCAAAAATCGGATCAGACGGTACAGGTATTTTGGGATACGAACCCAGCAGCAGGATTTCCATTTTCTAACTAATCTGCGATAAACGTAAAACCAAAAATCATGAAAAAAATAATAATATATATCGCATTGCTTCTTTTGGGAAGTATTACCTTCTCCTGTACCGAAGAGAAACTCATCGATAATGTCTTCTCCGACGTCGGTAGGGGCTTGGTGCTGCGAACTATCGCAACCCCTAACCCAACTTTTGACTTTTTCGATACTTCGGCCAGTTGGAAGGTTACATTGGAAGCACAAGATGCTGAAGGTGGAAAGCTATTTTCTGAAATAAAGGTCTACGTCACCTTTATAAATGACGGCACAGCTTCCACGGAGGCTTTAGCGACCACTGTGCCGGCTTCCTCGTTCTCTCCTGGTCCTCTTGGGTATCCCAGAGGAGATGTTGCCCTTACGCTTGGAGAAACCTTAACAGCGCTAGGTCTACAATCTGGTGATTATGATAGTGCGGATAGTTTCAATATTCGACTGGTCGGTGTGCTTTCTGATGGGCGACAGTTTACCAACAATGCCAATGGTACGGTAACCGGAGGCTCGTTCTTTCGTTCACCCTTTGCGTATTCCGCACAGTTCTTTTGTCCTTTGGCAGATGCCAGTTTATTTGATGGCAATTATATCGTAACAGCAGATGCCTGGGCCGATTATGCTATAGGGGCTGTGGTACCGGTCGCGTTTGACACTGGATATAAATTTAGAATTCTTTCTACCAATAATCCATTTATCAATAACACTGCTACTGCCTATATGGAAGTAACCATTGATCCTGCGGATGGTACCGTTACAGTAGTTTCCAACGAAGACTTTGATTATGGGGTACCCGTTCCGGTAACTGGAACCGGTAGTGTGGGTACTTGTACCGGCGATATCAATCTTAACCTCAATTTTGTGGGTCAAGCCACGAATCAGGCCTTTTCCTTGGTAAAACAATAATTTGAGGCAATACCATCCAATTTTTTAAAATACAAAAAGGCTGCCCAATGGGTGGCCTTTTGTTTTGCAACTGTCATTTCAAATAAATTAAGGCTCTTGCTAAAAATTAACTTTTGGGAATGAACGTTAAAGAAACCCGGTCCATTTAAATTAATAATATTTTAAAACTCAAACGGCTTGTAGATCAGCGCTGGGCTTTAAATTTTGAAGGTAACCTATTACGAAATTATTGAACATTTGGGGCTGCTCTACATTGACAACGTGCCCACAGTACTCAACTAAAATCAACATACTCATGGTATGCTTTTTTACTACTTTCTTGATGCCAGGCAAAAAAAGATAATCCTCTCCGCCCATAACGTACAAGGTAGGAATTTTGAGATCTGCCGTACGGAAGAAACGCAGCAATGGATTGATTTGGGAACCCAATGTATACCACCTTAGGAATTCTTTTTGGTATAATTTCTTGGCTTCACGAACAAATAGTGATCTCGATTCTTTATGATTGCTATCTGGCATAATGGCAAAAGTGAATAGCTTGTACAACCAGATATACGGCACCCATGATTTAAAAATGCTTCCTATACCCATCAACAACCTAAAGCGCAAGTCCAGTTTCATAATGGCCCCGCCCATAACCATGCTTTCGACCCTATTTGGAAAATTCTCTGCTAGGTTTCTAATAAGCACGGTTCCCAGGGATATCCCCACAAAATGGGATTTCTCAATTTGCAATGCATCAATGACCTCCACAATGTCATTGGTAAGCTGGTCGAAATCGTATTTCTCCCCCATTGAATTGACGATGGATAGATTTGAATCGCCATGACCCCGTAGGTCCAACAGCAAAACATTAAAATGTTTTTTGAATTCACGGACTTGTTTGTACCAGATACTGGAACTTCCGCCCGCACCATGCACGAAGGTGACCCAAGATTGGGAAACCGGATGAAAATGTGTAGTGTAATTTAACAAAGTGTTCTCTTTGGTTCCGCTACTTTTCGGAAACCCTGCAATGTATTAAATCTTTCGTTTCAATGTTTACTATGAGCGTCATATTTATCAAGAAAGCAAGTATGGCACCAAGAATACCATTAAGCGAACGTTAATAAATCATTAAAATAACCGATTTTTAACTATTTATGCCGATTACTTCGATCCAAATACAGGCTGGCTCCGTATATTGAAAAGAACACATAGTTAGATTATGGAAAATCAGTATTGTAAAGTAGGAGCCGTTACCCCGATAACATCAGGGCAACAAGCCATAGCATTGTTGGAATACCAGTACCAAAACTTTTTGGACAAAGCTTCCAACATTGAATACACCGGCACAAAATTGGGAGAATTTTTTGAGCTAAAAGCGAACAAGATCAGAACGATGTTGGAAAGTTTGGTACAGTAACTATTTCAAGTTTAGTAGAATACCCCTCATCTCAACTTGAATTTTACTTGCCTCTTTTGCCGCAACTTCTGCAAAGTCTTTTTTGTTTGATGCGTAAATTATTCCCCTGGAGGAATTTACCAACAACCCCACACTTTTATTCAGGCCGTACTTGCATACTTCTTGCAAACTACCCCCCTGTGCCCCTATCCCAGGCACCAATAGAAAACTATCAGGTACTATCTTTCGTATTTCTGCAAAATGGGTTGCCTTTGTAGCCCCCACAACATACATCAAATTTTGGGCATTCCTATAAGTCTTCGAAGTCTTTAATACACTTTGGTATACATAATCTTGCCCGATTTTTTTAGTTTGGAAATCGCTGGCGCCTTCATTGGAAGTCAGGGCCAATAATATGGTATGCTTATCCTTGAAGGCCAAGAAAGGTTCCACTGAATCCCGTCCCATGTAGGGAGCAATTGTCAAGGAATCAAAATTCATGTCTCCAAAAAATGCCTTGGCATATCTTGTGGAGGTATTCCCGATATCTCCCCTTTTCGCATCCGCAATGGTAAAAATTTCTGGATATTCTTTATTTAAGTATTTGATGGTGCTTTCTAAAGCCATCCATCCTTTCAAACCATAAGCCTCATAGAATGCAATGTTGGGTTTGTAGGCCACACATAAATGGTGGGTTGCATCTATAATCGCCTTGTTGAAGGAAAAGATTGGATCTTCATTGGACAACAGATGCTCGGGAATCTTATCAAGATCGGTATCGAGTCCGATGCAGAGAAAGGATTTTTTTTGATGGATTTGTGCGGTTAGCTGTTGTGTGGTCATTTTAAATGTGTCTTGGGACTCAGGTTTCCGGTTTCCGGTTTCAGGTTTCAGGTTTCAGGTTTCAGGTTTCGGGTTTCGGGTTTCGGGTTTCGGGTTTCAGGTTTCAGGTTCCAATTTTCAAGGCTCAAGGTTCATGGTTAAATTCTAAAGGTTCGAAGTAACCTAAAAGAGCGATTAATTCTAAACTCATAAACCTAGCAGCCCTCATCAAAAGATTTCGGAGGCCACTTTCAGTTTTTCCGTATTCTCCACCAGGCTCAATTCATCGATGATCTTTTGAATATCTCCGTTGACAATATTTTGCAAATCGTAAAGTGTAAGTCCAATCCGGTGATCGGTCACCCGTCCCTGAGGATAATTATAGGTTCTAATTTTGGCCGATCGGTCACCACTACTTACTTGCGAATTTCGCTTAGCGGCATCTTCTTCCTGTCTTTTGGCAAGTTCCTGATCGTACAAGCGTGAACGAAGCACTTTAAATGCCTTTTCCTTGTTCTTATGTTGCGATTTCTGATCCTGACACTGTGCCACCAATCCTGTGGGCAAGTGGGTCAGGCGCACGGCCGAATAGGTGGTGTTCACCGACTGCCCACCGGGTCCGGAAGAACAGAAAAAGTCGACCCTTACCTCCTTTGGATCTATTTCAACATCGAAATCTTCCGCTTCTGGAAGTACCATTACGGTAGCCGCACTGGTATGAACCCTTCCCTGTGTTTCGGTCTGTGGCACCCTTTGTACTCGATGTACACCAGCCTCAAACTTTAGGGTACCGTAAACCTCATCACCTGTAACTTCGAACTGAATTTCTTTATAACCCCCACTGGTACCTTCACTCAGGTCGATAACGTTGGTCTTCCATCCCTTGGATTCACAAAATTTGGTATACATCCTAAATAGGTCACCCGCAAAAATACTGGCTTCATCGCCACCAGTACCGGCACGGATCTCCATGACAACATCTTTGGCGTCTTCGGGATCTTTGGGAACCAGCAT
>JBBKWR010000084.1:0-6382 GCA_037969055.1 Flavobacteriaceae bacterium
ACCAAATCGGCATTGGAGAGGAATTTAAAGGCCAACGCCAGTTCCAAAAAGCCCAACACTACTTTTACGGTAGTCATCCAACCCCCTGATTTGGGAAGGGAGTTCAACCATGCGGGAAACAATGCAAAAAGTGCAAAGGGCAAGGCGAGGGCCAGTCCAAATCCTGTCATTCCAGCCGAAAGATTGGTGGCCATATCACCCTGTGATAGGGCGGTACTCCCCAATAGGCCCCCTAGAATTGGGCCCGTGCATGAAAAGGAGACAATGGCCAAGGTCATAGCCATAAAAAATATGCCGAAGACCCCTCCGACACTGCTCGAAGCGGAGTCCATTTTATTTGCCCAAGAGCTGGGCAAGGTAAGCTCGTAATACCCAAAAAAGGAAAAGGCAAAAAACACAAATACCACGAAAAAGGCAAGATTTAACCAGATATTCGTGGCTATGGTATTCAAAATCTGCGAATCGATGGATTCAAAAAGATGAAAAGGCAGGCTTAATAAAAAGTAGATCAGTACGATGAAAAAGCCATATAACATCGCGTTCCCTATCCCTTTGGTTTTGTTCCGGGATTGTTTGGTAAAAAAGGAGACCGTAAGCGGTATCATCGGAAATACACACGGGGTCAATAGCGCGATGAGTCCTCCCAAAAAACCCAATCCAAACAGCCCCCATAGGCCAGAGTTGCTGCTTAAGGAGTTGTCGCCCTGGGTGGTCAGGAGTTCTTTGTTTTTTAGGTCAAGCCGTAACGCCTTGCCCAATGTAAGACTACGTTCATCCAAGGTCTTTTCTTGTACGACGATTGGGGCACCGTCCAACGAAAAAGTAAAATCTATGTTTACGGGTATACAAACCTCCTTACATACTTGGTACCATAAATTAACTTCTATTTGTCTAATGTTTGGTTTGAGCATCTTTATGCGTTGGGTAAAGACGGCCTCTTCCTTAAAAAAAGTCTCATCCACCTCGAATACATCGCTGAATTCGGTAATGGTTTCGCTCTCCTGGGTATGACCGACCAATTCATAATCTTCGCCAGCCTTATTGAAGCTAAATTCACTCGGCAATGAACCCCCATCGGCAGTGACCTGTGAATACACATGCCATCCTTCATAGATGGTCCCTTTTATAATCAAGTCGTATTCCGTATCCGAAATTTTATGTGCCTCCTGTGACCATAATACCGGCTCTTCATCAGTTTGTGAAAATAAAGATAAACTACTGAATAATAATATTATATATACGATTACTTGCTTCATTAATTCAATTCTATTTTTATAATTTTATTGGTCTTATCAGTCACTTTGAAACGATCGTCTGCCCGTCTGCCCATTACCCAAACTATTGCCCCGTCTGAGCATAGCAACCACTGATTTTCTTTTGAGATGACATCCACTTTTTCATCCTTAAAATACTTTGATAGTTTTTTTTTGCCCTTCATGCCCAGGGGATAAAAATAGTCGCCCTTTTCCCATTTCCTAACGAGTAGCGGATACTTTAACGTTTCTTGGTCCAGATATAGTACATCCTCTACCAATTCTCCCATGCTGGGGACCCCTTCTATTTTTAAAGGAATTGGTTGCTGTATTTCGCCTTGTCCTTCTTGGATTTCATAAACTGAATAATCGGGGCTATCCAGTCGTTCCAACATTAGGTTTTCACGGTCTTTAACCAAGCGATGGGTATGGGATCTCACTTCCTTGCCGCTGGATGCGGTTAAAAGATGTGCTATATCGTCCCATGCGGTAAAACCATAATCTTTAAATAGGGAGTACAGGATGGCTTTTTGAGGATGTAGTTGAAGCTTCTCGATATTGATCATGGTGATCCTTCCCTCCTTTTTGAAAATATTGGCTTTCAAGTGCGCTACATAGTTTTCAACAAGTGCGGCAGTATCGGCAAGATGCGAAAGTGTCTGCTTGAAATTCTCCAGAAAGGTAGGGTGCAATTCCTTTAAAGCGGGCACGATTTCATGTCTTATCTTATTCCGTAGATATTTCGTTTCCGAATTACTACTATCTTCCCGCCATTCAATCCTATGGGATTTAGCATACGCAATAATGTCTTCCCTAGAAAAGGCCAGCAAGGGTCTGGCCAGTGTGCTAGTACGTGCAGGTATTCCGGTAAGCCCGTCGATGCCCGTACCCCGGGAAAGGTTGATCAAAAAAGTTTCCAAGGCATCATCCACATGGTGCGCGGTCACTAAAATTTTTAGTTCTTTCTTTGCCATGATTACCGAAAACCACGTGTAGCGCAGTTCCCTGGCGGCCATTTGCATTGATACTTTATGTTTCTTTATATAATCATTTGTATTAAAATGAGTTATATAACATTTTTTATTTAACGAATGTGCTAGATTATTTACGAATTTCTCATCCCCTTCACTGTCCTCGCCACGTAATTGAAAGTTACAATGGGCAATGGCAAAATCCAAGTTGCTAGCGGCACATAGGTACGCTAGCACCACACTGTCTAAGCCTCCGCTACAAGCCAACAAAAATCGTTGCTCCCGCAGCATGGGAAATTGATCATCGATATGTTTTTTAAACGCATTGAGCACGCTACAAAGTTAATCAACAATTACAAGTCGTGAAGCAGTTAATATAAAATGCAAATGACATGACCTTTGTAGCGAGTGCTCGATATCTGATATACGGCCAATCTGCCCAAATATAACTATCTAAGCGTCCTTGTTATGGGTTTGTTTAATAGGCACATCAGTTAATTGGTTTTGAAAATCAATCAATACCTTTTTATGTTGCTTGGAAAGATCTGCATCCAATATACCTTTCGACATGTCGAAATTCTCTTTGAAGGAAGGCAATGAAAAGGTGGCGGCTACTTCCCCGCCAAATCGGGGAACCAATTTTTCGACTACACCCAAGGAACCCATAGCTCCCCTTTTTCCCCCTGAGGTACTCATCAACAATATTTTTTTACCCTCCAGGAATTTACGGTCCAATCGGGAAAGCCAATCGATTAAATTTTTAAAATAGGCAGAAGGGTTACTATTGTGTTCGTTTACCGAAATGACCAACCCGTCCGCTTTTTGAATGGTATCCCTTAGTTCCACCAAGGAATTCAAATAGCCATGCTTCTTTTCATGATCTTCACTATACATGGGCAATGTAAAGAAATGCATGTCCATTATTTGTACTTGATGATCCGGCAGTAATGATACAGTGTACTTTACAAGCTTAAAATTAATGGAGGTGGAAGAATTGCTGCCTGCAAAGGCCAATATGTGCGACATACCTTATTTTTATGGGTTCATGGACGAAAATAACCCAAAAAATAGTGACTTCTTTGTATTTTGTCTAATTTTGATCCACAAAACATCCAAAACCACTGCTTTAACAGTATATAAGGTTGTTAAAAATATAAGTCTGAACATTTGATATTCAATGTCAACTGAACAGCACCGAATTAACCGTGGAAAATAAAACTGCAAGATTATACTTTATAGACGCCATGCGCGCTTGGGCCATTTTAATGATGCTGCAAGGGCATTTTGTGGACGGATTATTAGACAATGCGTTTCGGGACAATGGTAATGTGGTCTACTCCCTCTGGAATTATTTTAGGGGCATAACGGCTCCCGTTTTTTTTACTGTTTCTGGGTTTATTTTTACTTATTTATTGGTGCGTGGTGATAAGATGGGTCTGGAAAATCCCCGTGTAATGAAGGGGATCAGGCGAGGATTACAATTATTATTCATTGGATATCTATTGCGGATGAATCTTTTTGGACTCTTGAAAGGGGAAATCTATGAATCTTTCTATTTGGTTGATGTACTGCATTGTATAGGCTTTTCAATTTTGGGGATTGTGGGCATATATTTGCTCACCAAGGACCGGGCAAAACGATGGTTTCCAATTGTTTTGGCCTCCATTACGTTTTTGCTATTTATTTTGGAACCTTGGTACAAAGGTGTAAGCCTAGGATTGCCACTATTCATCGAGAATTATTTTAGCAAAGCGAACGGCTCTGTATTTACACTTTTTCCATGGTTCGGATATTCCACTTTCGGCGCGTTTATTGCTATTCTGTTCACCCGCTTTAAAGCCCACCGCCATTTATATCCCATAGCGATCGGTATTTCGCTGATCATCGGATCCGGATTGATTTTCTATTCGTCCGATATCTTCTTGGAACTATCCAAATTAACTAGCATAGAGCTCTTTTCGGATATTCACTTTAACAATTATTTATTCATACGATTGGGGGATGTACTTTTGGCCTTTGCTGTTTTTATGTTGTTCAGGAGCTTGCTCCAAAATGCTACCCTTTTAAAAATTGGTCAAAGCACTTTATCCATTTATGTAATCCATTTTGTGATCCTTTATGGTAGTTTAACAGGATTAGGGCTATACGGATTCTTCAATCATTCCTTAAGTCCCGCGGTAGCCATCCCCGGTGCCATAATTTTTATGATGGTTTGCGCTTATGCCGCGCTTCAATACGAAAAAAAGGAAGAGTATATCAAACTTAATATCGCCAGCACTGCCAATCTTGGTATACAGTGGGCCGAAAAGTTCATCGGTAACGCGACTGAAATTTTCAAGGCTTCTTTTTACAGATTGTTGCGGTACATTGGATTGGTCAGGGACTAGTCTAATCCTATACACTTGCTATATTTCGTGCTAATTGGCGAAAATTAAAAACATGGAACATAAAAAATATGCCCCGGTCAAAGTGGACCTGGTAAAAGATCAACGTTACTCATGGTGCACCTGCAGCCATAGTGAAAATCAACCTTTTTGCGACGGCACCCACAGGTCACATAAAATGCCCGGTCCTTTGGGTTTTACCGCAGAAGAAGACAAAGAAGCACGGTTATGTACCTGCAAGCAGACCGGTAACCCACCATTTTGCGATGGTACCCATAAAACCTTATAATTAAAAAATCCCATTGAGCTAAAATGGGATTTTTTCGGTACGATTCAAACGTGATGGTTAAATGTGCAATGCCCTGTCGCCTGTAGCTGCCAGGGCGGCTTCTTTCACCGCTTCTGCGTAGGTCGGATGTGCATGGCTCATCCGTGAAATATCCTCTGCTGAGGCCCTGAATTCCATCGCGGTTACCGCTTCTGTGATCAAGTCGGCACATCGTGCACCGATCATGTGTACGCCGAGCACCTCATCTGTTTTTTTATCTGCCAATATTTTTACGAATCCGTCCAGGTCCATACTGGCACGGGCGCGGCCCAAAGCACGCATGGGGAATTGCCCAACTTTATACGCCACCCCAGCTTCTTTTAGTTCTTCTTCGGTTTTTCCCACTGCCGCAACTTCTGGCCAAGTGTAAATGACACCCGGGATAAGGTTATAATCGATGTGTGGCTTCTGTCCAGCTAATATTTCTGCGACCATGGTGCCTTCCTCTTCGGCCTTGTGCGCCAACATTGCCCCTCGTACCACATCGCCAATGGCATAGACATTCGCAATGTTGGTCTGTAAATGGTTATTGACAGAAATGGTGCCTTTTGGGTCTAATTTTACCCCTGCCGCTTCGGCGTTTAACCCATCTGTATAGGGTCTCCGTCCGACTGAAACCAAACAATAATCCCCTTTGAAGACGACTTCCTGCCCTTTATTGTTATCTGCCTTTACAATGACCTCTTTGCCTTTTCGTTCCACTGATTTTACCTTATGCGAAAGGTTGAATGCCACTTTTTGTTTTTTCATCACTTTCATCAATTCTTTGGAAAGCGCCGCATCCATTCCCGGAATGATCCTATCCATAAACTCAACAACGGTCACCTCCGCACCCAGTCTCTTGTACACCTGACCAAGCTCCAGACCAATGACACCACCACCGATCACGATCATATGCTTGGGAATTTCTTTAAGGGTTAGGGCCTCTGTGGAGGTGATGATCCTTTCCTTGTCAATTTTAATAAATGGTAAGGAAGATGGTTTTGATCCTGTGGCTATAATGATATTTTTAGCCTCAATGGTTTCGGTCTTGCCATCTTTCTTTTTGATATTGATATGGGTGGCATCCTTAAAACTGCCCAGCCCTTCGAAAACGGTAATCTTATTTTTTTCCATCAAGAATTGGATGCCTTTGGTAGTCATATCTACCACCCCTTGTTTTCTTGAAATCATTTTTTCCAAATTCACCTTGATTTCGCCTGGAATTTCAATTCCATGTGCCTCAAAATGTTTTACGGCATCTTCATAATGGTGGGAGGAATCCAATAATGCCTTGGAAGGAATGCACCCTACATTTAAGCAGGTGCCGCCCAAAGTGGCATATTTTTCAATAATAGCGGTTTTCATCCCTAATTGTGCGCATCGAATGGCAGCAACGTAGCCCCCTGGGCCGGAGCCAATTATGGCTACATCGTATTGGGTCATAGTTTGATTTTTGTTAATGCG
>JBBKWR010000085.1:0-4637 GCA_037969055.1 Flavobacteriaceae bacterium
CCAGTTCCTTTGCAAATGCAGCGAAAGGGTTCCTTTTTCAGTGGTTATGGTATCGCGGACCAATACCAATAATTCTTCCAAACGTTCTCTTAGCAATGGGTCTGGCCAAACTTCGTAAAGGGAAGTAAAACTCTCCAAGAGATGTATGGTCGAATTTTGGTCTTTCCAATCCTTACGGATAAAATTGTCGTATGGTCCATCGTTCTCGGCGATGTCCAACATCCATGAGCCATCCTGTTGCAGCACATCAAAATAGCCTTTATAAATAGGGTCGTGTGAATGTTCCTCCAGCCACAAAAAGGTATTTTTTGCCAGTTGAAGGGCCGTGCTGTCTTTGGATGTTTTATAATAGGCGGCCAGTGCGTAAATCGCGAACGAATTACCATAGGCGCTTTTACCTGTGGAAATTGTTTTTGGGGAGTTCCCCGATACGCTGATAAGCGTGTTAAACCCACCGTATAGGCTATCCCACATGTGATCCCTTAGGTACCGATACCCATGTGCCGCTATTTTTTCATATTGCTTGTCCTGATAAAACAGGGCCAGAGCGGAAGCGGTCCAAATATGACGCGCCTGGCTCACTATCATTTTATCCTGTGGTCCTTCCAACTCCCAGTGCGCGTTAAAATCAGACCAATATCCCCCGTGAAGGCTATCCACAGCTTTTGGGTACCATACGTTGGCCAACTGCAACAAAGCTTGTTCAAATTGTGGCAAAAGTTGTGCTGCGCCTGCCGTTGATTTGCTTTTATTCGGGGTACAGGATAGGCACAATATTAACACTAACAATAGGGCAACGAACAGTTTTCTGTATGTACGGGAAATATTCATAAAATGGGATAATGAAGGAGAGGCCTTTAAAATTACCTATAAATAAGCAATCGGACATAAATTTATTGCTACTAAATGGGAATAACGGAGTTGGCCGCAAGTCAGGATCGATTACCTCAGGACGATGATAACCGCACCTATTGCGGTAAGCACCAAGATCATTTTTCGATAGAAATTTTCCTTGATGATCTTCACCATCCGTACCCCAACAAAAAGCCCAATGATAATGCCTGGCACCAATTTAAGATCAATGATAAGCGAATCGGGGGTTATGGTCCCCCAGGACCATATGTGAAAGGGCAGCTTAAAGACATTGATGATAAAGAAAAGCCATGCCGCCGTTCCAATGAATTCGTTTTTGGGCAAACGCATGGCCAAAAAGAAGATGTTTGCAAAAGCACCGGCCAAATTTCCGACCATAGTGGTAATGCCGGCCAAGACCCCCATAATTCCCCCAAAGGCCCAATGCGTTGGTACCGTTTTCGATTTTTTTTGGTCCCACCAGTACATCATTGCCACGCTTGCCAAAATTATGGCGGCCATCCCAATTTTAAAAGTTGCCTCATCCAGGTCCTTCCCTATATAGACCCCGATCAATACGCCGGCCATCATCCATGGTAAGAATTTTAGGATGTATTTCCATTGGGTATGTCTGTTATAATAAATCACGGCAAAAATATCGCCCACCACAAGCAAGGGTACAATAAGGCCGGTAGATTCTTTGGCCCCGAAGGCAAGGGCCATCCCCGTTACGACAACCACGTCGATTCCCTTGATGCCGGATTTGGAGATGCCTATCACGAATGCAGCCATGAAGGCTATTGCCCAAGCAGTAAGCGTAATGTCTGAAGCAATGGTCAAGGCCACAAATGAAGATTAACGAATTGGTCGTAAAAATATCCTAAAAAATTATATCTTTAGCTATTAACCAACAACCAATTCATGCAATTAAATACCCTCGATTATAGTTTTATTATCGTGTTCTTTTCCGTAGTACTTGCGGTAGGGATTTTTGTCTCCAAAAAATCGGGCAAGAGTTCCTCTGAATTCTTTCTATCGGGAAGAACCATGCCCTGGTGGCTATTGGGCCTCTCGATGGTAGCGACCACGTTCTCGACCGACACCCCAAATCTTGTGACAGATATTGTACGTACCCATGGTGTATCTGGGAATTGGGTATGGTGGAGTTTTTTGTTAACGGGTTTGTTGACGGTTTTTGTTTATGCCAAACTATGGCGCAAATCTAATGTCAACACCGATCTGGAATTTTATGAGATGCGTTATGGTGGGGCACCCGCTAAATTTTTGAGAAAGTTCCGCGCCGTATATTTGGGCGTTCTGTTCAATGTTATTACTATGGCCTCCGTTACCTTGGCGGCCATCAAAATAGGGGGCATCATGCTCGGATTGGATCCCTGGGTTACCGTGGTGAGTGCTGGTTTGATAACGGTAACGTTCAGCGCCTTGGGAGGATTCAAAGGGGTGGTCTATACCGATTTTTTGTTGTTTTTTGTCGCCATGTCTGGTGCGATAGCGGCTGCTTTTTACCTTGTGAACATTCCGGAAGTTGGCGGCATCCAAGCCCTGATGGCCCATGAAAATGTGGCAGGGAAACTCAATATAGTGCCCGATTTTAGCAATAAGAAAGCCTTGATAACCCTGTTTATCATTCCCTTGGCCGTGCAATGGTGGAGCTCTTGGTATCCGGGCGCCGAGCCTGGTGGCGGGGGTTATATCGCACAACGCATGCTGGCAGCAAAAAATGAAAACCACGCCATTGGCGCCACTTTCTTTTTTAACATCATGCATTATGCCCTTCGGCCCTGGCCATGGATCTTGGTCGCGTTGGCCTCCTTAATCGTTTATCCAGACATTGCGAGTATCCATGAAGCTTTTCCCAATGTTGCGGAGAACAAATTGGGCCAGGATTTGGCCTATTCTGCCATGTTGACCAAATTGCCAAGTGGACTTTTAGGGGTGGTCTTGGCCTCCTTGGTCGCGGCCTATATGAGTACGATTTCTACGCAATTGAATTGGGGCTCGTCTTACATAGTATTCGATTTTTACAAACAACAGATCAATCCCGACGCCACCGAAAAACAAATGGTCACTGTGGGTAGGTTGTCGACCGTCGTGCTCATGGTTTTGAGTGCGATTTTGGCCTTGGCCTTGGAGAATGCGCTCCAAATTTTCGACATATTATTGACCTTTGGCGCGGGTACGGGACTGATCTTTATATTGCGCTGGTTTTGGTGGCGGATCAATGCTTGGAGCGAGATTACGGCGATGTTCGCCTCCGGTATCATATCGATTTTATTGAAGACCACAGATTTGGGAAAATTTCTGTTTGCAGTAGATGGTGGGGTATTTCCCGATTGGGCCGAATATCCGTTCGTTGTGGTCGTTACTACCGCCATTTGGTTGACCGCTACTTATATGACACAGCCCGAATCGAATGCGGTACTCCGGGAATTTTATAAAAGAATACAACCGGGCGGCCCGGGTTGGTCGAAAGTTGTTCAACAGGCAACAGCCGATAAAGAGGATATCGTGCGCTCCAAAGAAAAATGGAGCGTGCCTTCGGGCATTACCGCAATGCTCTTGGGATGTGTTCTCATTTATGCGATCATGTTCGCAACCGGCTATTGGATCTATGGCAGAACTACGCAAGCACTTGTACTGACAGCGATCGCTATAGTTTCGGGCTTCCTGTTGATAAAGGCTTGGAACAGGATGAAGGACCATATTTTGTAGCAGCATATTTCTTAAGTCCTATAATTTGGATCGCAGATGGAAGAAGGATATTCAAAAACCCCTATAGGGAAGAAGCTTGGTTTTCATCAAGGGTTTAACATATTATTGCACAACCCACCGGATCATTATTTTGACTTTTTTGAGGATTTTCCAGATCAGGCAGTGCTCCTAAAAACTTGCAAGAGCGACTATGCGGATGTCATTCACATCTTTTGCAAAAAATTGGAAGAGCTGGCACAAGTGTTACCAGAGCATATCAAGGCCTTGAAAAAAACGGAGCCCTATGGGTCAGCTGGCCCAAAGGGACCTCTAAATTGCCTACTGACCTCAACAGGGACATCATCCGGGAGTATGTGCTCAGAACAGGATTGGTGGATGTTAAAGTGGCAGCGATCGATCAAGACTGGAGCGGGCTGAAGTTTGTATATCGATTGAAAAATAGGTAATAATAACCCAATATAGTAGTTTAAAAGAATGGGGAATAGAATTCTTTCTGTTGATATTTTCCGTGGCATGACCATCGTACTGATGATTTTGGTCAACACCCCCGGTACCTGGTCGGCCGTTTATGCCCCATTTTTACATGCAGCGTGGCATGGTTATACCCCTACAGATTTGGTGTTTCCGTTCTTCTTGTTCATCGTGGGGACTTCCATCTCCTTCTCATATAAAGGAAAGAACGCCGATATTGCTATCTACAAAAAGATTGTCATACGGAGTTTAAAGTTGATCGGATTGGGGCTGTTCCTTGGGGCATTCCTGATCAAATATCCTTTTATAAAAGATTTTTCGGACCTCCGTTTCCCAGGGGTATTGCAAAGGATCGGTGTGGTCTTCTTTTTCGCGGCCATATTATTTTTAAATTTTAGATGGAAGACCTTGATCGGCATCACGGCCTTTTTGCTCGTAGGGTATTGGGGTATAATGACCTTGGTGCCCGTGAATGGTTTGGTGTCCACCTTGGATCGTGCCCCGAACAATTTTGCAAACTATGTCGATCTTAATGTTCTGGGCACCCATATGTGGAAGGCCGATTATGACCCGGAAGGGCT
>JBBKWR010000086.1:0-4084 GCA_037969055.1 Flavobacteriaceae bacterium
CCGACCATTCGATCCTCATCGGCTATTCCCTTATATATGTTTTTTAAGTTTCTGAGCCTTTCGGTATACAATCCGGCAATTCCTGCCTTAGTGAGTGTACCAATATCGCCCCCGGAACCCTTGATCCACATGACCTCTACTTCGTTGTTCGTTAATGGATCTTTTTCCATTGTCTTGCAACTGGTATTCCCGCCCCCATAATTGGTAATCCTAAGATCGGCACCTAAAATATTTGAACGGTAGAGAAAAAGGTCTAGTTGGTCGTCTTTTAACTTGGCTGCTTTTTCTTCATCCCAGAGATAATCGACATATTTGAATGTTTTGATGCTCATTTTAAGTTTATTTACTATCATTATTGTACCAAAGCTATCCATTCTTAACCTCTTAAGTGTTCTGCACTGTTCGGTTATCAAAAAAATGATGTATGTTGGATTTGATTCACATCAACGAACATTCTAAAATCCCCAAATACCAGCAGATTATTAATTCTGTGATGACTGCCATTGGGAATGGCCAGGTTGCGCGCAATGATAAATTGCCTTCGGTTAACCAATTATTGGTTTCTTTTGATATTTCCAGGGATACCATCGTACGTGCCTATGAAGATTTAAAGCTTAGAAAGATCATCGAATCGGTTCCCGGGAAGGGATATTATATCATCAACGACAAGCTAACGCTAAAAGCCAAGGTTTTTCTTTTGTTCAATAAATTAAGCGCCCATAAAAAATTGATTTATGACGCTTTCTCAAAAACCTTGGGCGATACGGCCACCATCGATTTCTTTATTTATGAGAACAATTACAGGCATTTTAAGGAACTCATACGCAACAGTAAATCGAGAGACTATTCGCACTATGTGATCATCTCACATTTTGATGAAGGGGGAGACGACTTGGTAGAATTTATCCTTCAAGAAATACCAGTCGATAAGTTAATCATTCTTGACAAAAAAGTAGAGGGTTTGGGCGGCCATGTCTCCATGGTTTACCAAGACTTTGAAAAAAACATTTATTCGGCATTGTTGGATCTCAATGCAATTTTAAAAAAGTACAAACAAATTAAATTGCTCTTTGGGAAAAGCAGTTATCAGCCCAAAGAAATTAAAAAAGGGTTTATCCGGTTTTGTGGCGAATTCGCTTATGATTTTGAGGTGATCGAGGATATGGAAAGTGAGGAAATTGAAGGAAACACGGCCTATATCAATTTAAAAGAAGACGATCTTGTCACCTTGATCAAGAAGATAAAGAAAACGAATTTCGAAGTGGGAAAAGATGTAGGAATCATTTCTTACAATGATACCGCTCTTAAAGAAGTGCTGTTGGAAGGTATTACGGTCATCTCTACTGATTTTCAAAAACTTGGTGAAATGGCCGCGCAGCTTATTTTAGATCAAAAAAAGATTCAATTTGCCAATCCATTTTATGTGGTCCACAGAAAATCACTCTAGACGAACACTTCCCTGCTCCAACAAATTTTACATTTTCATGAATAAGCATAACAGTTCAGAATAGTTACGTGAAATAAGTTGCATATCATTGCTAATGTCGGTTCGGAGCAATCAAGTTGGCCTGATTTTGCGGAACATTTTGACCTTCCAATACAAAGTAACCAAATATAGATCACACGGCGTTATGGTTCATAATATACATTGTATGAATAAAAAGTTACAGACGATCCCTTATAAAAAGATAATCGCTTTAGTGGTTTGCACCTTATTTCCATACTTAATTGCCTCGGCCCAAATTAGCATCGATGGGTTTCAGGTAGAATATCAGTCGACACCTTTGGGCATCGATACTGAAGCACCCCGTTTTAGTTGGGAAATGGTCAGTGAAGGGGAAAGGGGGATTTTACAAACGGCCTATCAAATTATCGTCACCGATGAGGAAGACAACGTAGTTTGGAATTCAGGGAAAGTGGTTAGTGATATTTCCTTGGGCATCCCCTACGAAGGAGATCAACTGAGCCCCACTACCCAATACGATTTTGAAATCACCAGCTGGGATCAGGATGGAAGGGCCATAACGAACGCTTCTTGGTTCGAAACAGGATTGATGGATCATGTCATTTCGGCCTGGAACGGCGCCCAGTGGATCGGGGGTTCGGATAATGACATGGTATTTTATTCCCATTATCTGTCCGTTTTTAAGATTGAATATGGCCTACAACTCGATAAAAAATCAAAGAGTATGAAAGCTTCCTTTTTATTTGGGGGCAATGATAGCCGGCTCATGGACAAGGATTTGAACCTGCAAGGGGTTGAAAACAAAAGGGACCAAAGTTATATCAGTTTCGAATTTGACATTTCGGCCGTGGATGGTTCAGAAAACGGGAATGCCAAACTGAATGTGTTTCGTGTGGGTTATGATCCAACCGACAGGGCCGATAAGCCCCTTAAAAGTTTTGACATCCCTACTACCCTGCTCAACCAAAACAATAAATTCGATCGACATACCTTTTTGCTCGATTGTAATTTCGGGTTGTTCGAGGTGTACATGGATGGAAGGGACGAACCCCACAAAATCTCCCAAGATGATGACCGGAGTGCTTCCCCCTTTCGAAACCGCGGATTTAATTTGAATCCGGTAGGTACTGGAAATAATTATATCAGCTTCCCCATGGTTGCCGATATCGGATTTCGTGTTGGCAAAAATCAAAAGGCCGCCTTCTCCGACGTCAAGATCAAGAATTATCGGAAGCCATCAAATACCCTGTTTGGGGAAGACCTTTCGCAACCCGAGGCCTATGATGGCATTTTTTCGATCCCGGTATATTACAATTCCCCACTTACCATAGCCGATAACCAATATCAACTCAACGGGGGCGCTAACGGTGCCTTAATATTGGCGGATCCTAGCAAGAACGCCGCTCCCCTACTCCGTACCGTTTTTGAAAGCCAAGACAAACAAATCTCAAAAGCCAGGCTGTACGTGACGGCCCGCGGTATTTATGAACTTTACCTAAACGGGGAGCGCATTGGAAAAGACTATTTCAATCCAGGGCTTACCCAATATAATAAAACCCATATGTACCAAACATTTGATGTGACCAAGGCTATACGCCAAGGAGATGGGAACGTATTGGGCGCTTGGCTGGGCGAAGGATGGTGGAGCGGAAATATTACCTATAGCGGGGAAAACTGGAACTATTTCGGCGATCGAACCTCACTCTTGGCGCAATTGATCCTCAGTTATGAAGATGGAACGCAGCAGGTGATCACCTCTAATGATAATGATTGGAAATTATATACCGACGGACCCATCCGTGCTGCCAGCTTTTTTCAAGGCGAGGTCTATGACGCCAATAAAGAAACAGGTATTGATGGTTGGAGCACCGTCGATTATGACGACAACCTTTGGAAAGCTTCGGTGGAAGTCTCCTTGGACGGCACCACCTATCAAGATGATCGGTTTAACTATCAAGACCTACAACTTATTGGACAGATTGGAGCCAATGCTTCCTTAGTAAAAACATTGGAAGCACAGCAAATGGAAGAAGTACGGCCTGGGGTCTATGTCTATGATATGGGCCAGAACATGGTCGGTTTTCCAAAAATCCAATTGGCGAATGGCACAGCGGGCGATACCATTACCTTGCGCTATGCCGAAGTAAAATATCCCGATCTTTCAGAATATGCACCTAATACAGGAATGGTGATGCTCGAAAACATCAGGGCCGCATTAACCCAAGATCTCTTCATCCGCAAAGGGGGATCGGAGACCATACAGCCAAGATTTACATTTCATGGGTACCGCTTTTTGGAAATTACGGGCATTAATGAGCCAATACCATTAGAAAATATCGAAGGATTGGTAGTTAGCTCCATTTCAAAATTGGCTTCGAAATATGAAACTTCAAATCTACTGGTCAACAAACTTTGGGAGAACATCACTTGGTCGTTGCGGGGCAACTTCCTATCAATCCCTACCGATACCCCGGCGCGGAACGAACGTATGGGCTGGAGCGGCGACATCAACGTTTTCTCCGAGGCATCTACCTATCTGGCCGACGTGGAACCCTTTTTAAGACGGCACTTGCTGGCCATGCGGGACATCCAACGCGAAGATGGCCGGTTTACGGATGT
>JBBKWR010000087.1:0-5435 GCA_037969055.1 Flavobacteriaceae bacterium
ATTCCTTGAATTTTATTAAAAACTTTAAATGGGCGGTGACGGTTACGGTCAGGTTCCCGATCCGGCGAAATCCCGCAATTTCGAGCGTCGTATTTTCAATTCGCAATAATTGCAATTCCCCGTTGATTGCATCGAATCCATGGTTGGGGATACGGTTTTCGCTGATCAATGAAGACAGATACTCAGAGGTCAGACCTAACTGGAGCCTTACCGTATCTATGTCCGGTAGGGGGGAAATTAATAGCGCATTTTCCTTACCCAAATCTGTGACACATCGGCCTACCAATTGTTGCAGAACAGTTGGGAACTCTAAGTCTTGGAGTGTTTTCGAAAGGATTTTATCCATCGTATTGTCAAATCGATGCCAAAGGTAAGGATTCGCTGGGATTCTGACCTACCCACAAAAGCAGGGTTGGGATGGCTACTACCTGCATTATTATGGTTATTTATTGGTTTATAAACGCATCGATCAGGGTATCGTTGCATTCAGCTACTGATATCTTCATTTGTCCTAAATCTATGGTTCGTAGCTATCAGCTGCTGAATTAAAGCCGAAGTGTCAATGAATTGCACAATAATTTAGGGGTAAAAGGGGTTAATAAGAAACCAATCAATGCGTTTATACCAATTTTTGGGCGCAAATAAGCAAGTGGTCATGAACAAATATTGTTCTTATCTCATCGCCATCGTTTTAATATCATCAATATTCGGATGCGCCACGGAGCGCACCGTTATCAGATCGATGGAGCCCTCGCCTGTCAGTATCCCGAGCAATATCAAGCGTATTGGAATCATCAACAGCAACGTTCCTTCCGAAGCGGTCAAAATTCAAGGCAGACTGGACCTTGCCGTCGCAGAAGAAGACCTATGGTTGACCAAAAAGGGTACCGAAGCGGCCATATCTGGGCTATTCGATGAATTGGAAAAGGACAAGCGCTTTGGGATGATCAAGCTGTTGGACAGCGTGCCCGATTCGATGCAGGATTTCGCTGCTGTCCCCCAGAAAATCGATTGGCCTTCCGTTGAGGCACTATGCGATCTGCACGACGTGGATGTTATTTTTTCCCTTGCCTACTATGAAACGGAAACAAAGCTCTCGATAAAAAAATCTACCATGTTGCAGCCCAATATGATGCGGGAAAATGAAAAGGTGCCTGCAAAGGAAATAACCATGGAAACCTTGATAGAAAACGGTTGGAGGATCTATGATCCTAAAAAAAGTGCGGTTTTGGATGAATTCGTTTTCAATGACCAATTTGTGGCCAAGGGGAAAGGAACCAATGAGGTTAGGGCACTGCGATCCATCAACAGGAGAGACACCCTGCTCAACCAAAGTAGGAGTAGGGGGAGCAGCTACGGACTTCGACTCTTGCCCTCCGAAATAAACATCGATAGGATTTATTATGTAAAGGGGAGCGAGCTTTTGGAAAAAGCCCATGAACTGGTGATTCAAGACGATTGGGCCGGTGCCGCTTATTTATGGAAGGAGGAGTCAGAAAATCAAAATGCAAAAATAGGCAGTAGGGGCTGTCATAATGTAGCCGTTAATTTTGAGCGCGATGGCTATTTGAATACAGCACTGCAATGGGCTACCAGGGCGAATAGCCTCCATGAGACCAAAACTTCATTGGAATATATCAATTCCCTAAATGATAGAATCACACAAAAAGGCCTACTGGACAAGCAACTGGCACTTACCGCTATGGCTAAATAGCCGATCGAAAGGCACGATGCCCGGAAACCATAATCCTGACCATTTCAAAACCTATCACTAATCCTGGGACCAATAATTGCTTATTTTTGCGGGAACTTACCTAAATTAAAACCCTGCAATGCCAATCAATATGCATGAAAGCTGGAAACAGCAACTTTCACTTGAATTTGAAAAGCCCTATTTCAATGCCCTGACCCATTTTGTAAAGGAGGAATATACCATGCACACCTGTTATCCCAAAGGGAATGACATTTTTGCCGCTTTTGACCATTGCCATTTCGATCAGACCAATGTGGTAATCATCGGACAGGACCCCTATCACGGACCCGATCAGGCCAACGGGCTCTGTTTTTCTGTTAAGGACGGTATCTCACACCCACCCTCGCTGATTAATATTTTTAAGGAAATTGAATCGGACCTGCAAATACCTTACCCTAAAAGTGGTAATTTGGAACGTTGGGCAGACCAAGGGGTGTTACTGCTCAACGCGACGCTCACCGTGAGGGCCCATGAACCTGGGAGCCATCAAAATAAGGGGTGGGAAGTATTTACAGATGCCGTCATCACAAAAATCTCGGCAGACAGAAAAGGAGTAGTTTTCCTCCTATGGGGTGGTTTTGCAAAAAAAAAGGCCGCCTTGATCGACCAGACCAAACATTATGTCCTTACCTCAGGCCATCCATCGCCCCTAAGTGCGAACCGGGGCTATTGGTTCGGAAACCAACACTTTGGCAAAGTCAATAAAATTCTGATGGAAGAGGGTCACGACTGTATCGATTGGTGAATTGGGTCATATTTGTACGTTTTATCCTATTAAAATTAAGAAAATTAGTATTTTTATGAAAAGAAATTGCTAAACCAACCCAATTGAAATCCAAAAACGCCAAGTTACGCTCTATTCTTCTTGTGGATGATGACCACTCCAACAACTTCATCAACCAAATTTTTATCGGCCAATTGGGACTTGATGTTACCGTAGATATTGCATTGGATGGGGTAGAAGCGCTACAACACCTTCGCAATTCTTTTAATGGCCCCTGTCTGTTGATTTTAGATTTACAGATGCCCAACATGGATGGATGGGCGTTCCTGGATGCCTACGACGAGACTATTCCTAAAAAAATTAAGGATCAGGTGGTCATTGTGGTCATTACCATTAGCGCTGAACAATCGGACAAGGTCAAGGCTAGAAAGAGTCCCTATGTGCTGCAGTTCATCCAGAAACCCTTGTCAGATTTAAAGTTTCAACGCCTGATCAAAAAGCATTTCTGACCAAAATATGCATTACCTATAACGGGGCAATTATCAGATCTACAGCAAGGTGATGCTTAATAAGTTCCAACTCCATTAATTGCGACTGAACCAATTCCAAAGTCTTTTTCTCAATTTGCTTTTGGCTCCATCGTGTCATGGACAACCATTCCCGAATGTCATCCAACTGTTGTTGGTATCTAATGGACAAGGTGCGGTCTATACTTGGAATATGCTTAAATTCTTGGGTGTACACATTGATTACCTGTGTGATATGCCGCAAAGAAGCCTTTTGAGCCGTTAAAAATTTGTCGGTGGCCGCAATCACGAAACAGGGCCAAGGGGTAGGGCAATCGCCCAGTCGTCTAAAAATTCCTTGATCCACCAAGGGTTTTGTGGTGAAGTGTTCCCACATAAAATAATCTGCCAAACCCTGTTCCAATGCCTTTATGGCGCCCTCAAGGTTATTGACCAATTCAAACTTGAGGCTTGTAATATCCCATCCCACTTTTTTGGCGTGCACAAAGGCCATAAGATGGCTCCCACTACCATAGCGGCTAATGGCCACCCTGCCACTTTTTAATTCCTTGATGGAAGTATAAGGACTCCCAGCAACTACATGGATGCCCCATTGCAAGGGGGTGGCGATATATTCTTGGACTATTTTGGCTGGATTTCCTTCTGTGATGCTCTTTATGATCCCTTCGGTTAGGATGATGGCCAAATCGGTCTCGCCCGCTTGTAACATATCACACATTTTACCAGTTCCCTCGGGTACGTCAGTCCATTCTAGGTCGATTCCCCGTTGTTCAAAAGCGCCTTCCTCCAGGGCCAAATGCCAAGGAAAGTTGAAATGTTCCGGTACCCCAATGATTTTTACCTTTTTCATAATTTGGGTTTTAGGGTACAAGCTGTCAATTTTTGCAAGGTATAACGGATCAATTCATCTATTGCGTTGTCAGGATTATTGGAAAAGGTATCTGTACTTCGGTTCGCTAAAATGCAGCTCAAGGAAACGGCCCGATGGCCTAATAGATTTGAAAGCAGGTACATGCCCGAAGTTTCCATTTCCATGTTGAAAATACGACGGCCATGGTGTTCGAAAGCGGTCCATTTCGATAGAAGGACCGTGTCGGATATTGGCAAGCGTAAGGCTCTCCCTTGTGGTCCATAAAACCCCGTGTTTGTTACGGTACCTCCAAATCGTATACGATTTGAGGCAAATATTTCCGCCAAAACTGCATCGCTTTGAGTCAAATAGGGGCGTGCTTTTTGCGGTGCCCAATCTGTTTGCGCCACAAAGTCCCCGATGAGGTCGTGCTCCTCTTTCCTATCACCTTTATAGCTGTATTGGAGTCCGTCAAGACCTATCGCGAATTCGCTCAAGACAAATGAATCAACAGAAATTTCTGGCTGTACGGCCCCGGAGGTTCCAATGCGAATAAAGTCCAATCGGGTGAATTGTTTCTTGATCGATCTTGAGGCAAAATCTATATTGGCCAAGGCATCCAATTCGTTGACTACGATATCGATGTTGTCGGTACCGATACCAGTAGAAATAACGGTCAGGCACTTCCCGTTCAATGTACCGGTATGGGTAAGGAATTCCCGCTTGCCCTTTCGAATTTCTATATGGTCAAAGTAACGGGATACTTGTGCAACCCGATCAGGGTCGCCTACGGTAATGATAACGGGGGCGATATCCCCTGGCAATAAATTGAGATGGTAAATGCTGCCATCCGCATTTAGGATAAGCTCAGATGGACCCAACGACATACTATAATTTCAGGATTCGATCGTTTTCGTTGTTGTAGAGGAAGTTATATTTCAAGGCGCCCCCAAGGTAATCTTCAGTATCCCGAATGCTGGAATAATAACTGGTCTTCCCCTCAAGGATCTCTTTACCTTTGGTAGATAATTTCACAGGGGTAAAACCTGAAAAAAGTGGTTTTAGTTTAACGATGGCGCGTTCATATTGGGTATCCCCAAAACCTAATATGCCCTGATTTTTCAGTAGGGTTTTAACCAAGGTCTTTTTATTTGTGGGCTTTTTTTCAAAGGCTTGTAAAAGAATATTGTTTTCTATATTGTTCAGACCATTCCT
The DNA here is from genome assembly GCA_037969055.1 of Flavobacteriaceae bacterium. Lineage (GTDB taxonomy): Bacteria > Bacteroidota > Bacteroidia > Flavobacteriales > Flavobacteriaceae > Pelagihabitans. The sequence goes on from JBBKWR010000087.1 coordinate 5,070, forward strand.
AACTGAAGGGAATCGCTCCAAGTGCACGTCAAGTGCATCCGACAAATATGCAAACTGGTATTGGTCGGTATCGGAAAGGTTTTCAAGTCTGATTGGGTTGTCGCTACAGTAGAGCTGCCATACATAATCGGCATATTCAATATCGTCTTGGCTCAGGACCGTTTTTTTCTCATATAGGTCCAACAACTGTTCGTCGGATAGGTCGTTCAAGCAGTACATTGTATCGGTTTCATCTTCTTTGCCACTACATACCAGTGAAATCTGGGCATATTTTCTATTGGTCTTTAACCAGCTTAAAACGGCCAACATGTTCACCTGACAAAAAAGATCATAGTCAAACCAGAGCACAATCTCGTCTTGTTGTTT
>JBBKWR010000088.1:0-2777 GCA_037969055.1 Flavobacteriaceae bacterium
GTGGTTAAAGTACGAATGGTTTCAGGAAACCACATATCGTAACAAATCGACACCCCAAATCTTGCAACATCCGGCACATCAAACACGCAAAAATCCTGTCCCGGCGTCACCCCTGTTTCATAGGGATAAAAGGGAAACATTTTACGGTAACGGGTTACTACTTCCCCTTTTGGATCGATAACGGTTGCGGTATTGTATATTTTTTCCCCACTTTTTTCAAATATTGAACCAGGAAGTAGCCATATGCCATATTTTTTGGCCATGGCCTGCATTTCTGTTTCAAAATTATTGGGGATTGGTTGTGCCGTATGTGTCAATGGTCCAAAGGCACAAAGTTCACTAAACATGATCATTTCGATCCACGGGTAAAGATTCATTGTAATGTCAATTTTCAACTTCATCATTTCCACGTTGGAAGCGATAGCCGATACTTTCATTTGTATTCCTGCGATTGCGAATGGTTTCATATTTATTTGCTTGAAGCTTTTTTTATTTCGTTTTCTAAAATTGACATTCCCTTATCCAATTGTTGGTGGGTTATTACCAATGGGGAGAGTATTCTGATAATATTTTTATGGGTTCCTGCGCTCAACATGATCAGGCCGTTTTCCGAACAGCCCTTCACAATTTTTGAACATACTTCAGCATCTGGTTGGGTGGGATCATTGTTTTTTACAAATTCAATGGCGATCATCGCACCTATTCCCCTTACATCACCAATTCCAGGACAGTCCTTCATCAAATTTTTCAAACGCGACATAATAGTTGTTCCTACCGCTCTGGCTTTTTGATTTAGATCAATATCCTTCATGTATTTGATGGTTGCCAGAGCCGCGGCACAACAAACCGGACTACCAATATAAGTGCCGCCAATAGAACCTGGAGCGGCGGCATCCATAACTTCGGCACGTCCTACAACAGCGGCAATAGGCAGTCCAGAGCCCATAGATTTGGCATAGGTACTGATATCGGGCTGTACCCCGTAATGTTGCCAGCTGGCCCAATGCCCTGTTCTGCAGAAACCACTTTGCACTTCATCCATAATAAGCATGATTCCATGCTCATCACAAAATGCTCGTAGCCCTTCCAAATATTTTTGTGGTATGGCATTAAACCCACCTTCCCCTTGTATCGGTTCCAAAATAATAGCGGCAACGCTTTTGATATCGACCAAATTAAGAGCGCTTTCGTGCAGTCGTTTAAGCTCGTCCTTTACAAATTCGGCTTCATCCCTAGTCCCCTTATAACGGTAAACGTTTGGAAAAGGAAGCCTATAAACTTCTGGGGCAAATGGGCCACAATTGTATTTATAGCTTATTTTGCTGGTCAAGGTCATTGCCATCATGGTACGCCCATGATAGGCTCCCGTAAAACAAATAACCGCAGGTCGTTTCGTAGCTTGTCTTGCAATTTTTATAGCATTCTCCACAGCTTCTGCACCTGTGCTTACTAGCATAGCCTTTGTTTTCTTTCCGTGGGGCAGAATCTTAGCCAATTCCTCGCATAATTCTATATAGGGTTCATAGGTAACAACATTAAAACTGGTATGCAGATACTTGCCTGCTTGTTCCCTTATCGCCGCAACTACGGGTTCTGGACAGTGTCCTGCATTTACCACCCCGATCCCTCCGGCAAAATCAATAAGTTCTCGACCATCGGCATCAATAATAATGGCCCCTTTAGCATCTTTGACAGTAGCGGTATTGAACACGCCGACACCGTTCGCCACAGCCTCCTTTCTTCGATTTAGGAGTTCCTGCGATTTAGTTATTTTTTCTATCATTCTAAAATATTCTGTTTTCTTATAAGATAAGCTTAATAATCTGATTTTTAGGTCGTTTGCCTAATTTTTAAATGGCATTCCAAGTTATAAAGTTTAGCCCATTTTTAGGATCGGATCCTACCTACAGTTTTACCGGAATTGTCGTAAAGGAGCTTAAGTGCAGATATACCATTATGCCATTCCATCTCATATAGATTGCTGTCAGGAGTTTGAACATGGCAAATTTGTAATAGCCCTTCCTTGCTGTATTTTTCTTGAAATGTAAGTTGTACCGTTTCTGGAATTTTATCTAAAGGTACGGGGGAGACGGTTTCCAGCCATTTGCCCTCGCTATTGAACAATGCCAAATATTTTTTCCTTTTAAAAGTAAAATTCACTTGCCATATAAGTGCATCGATCTGATGCCATAACACATGTTGGGCATTGGGAAATTTTGAATTAAACCTGCCCCGAACCAAGGAACTTACATTGGACCTCTTTCTTCTGAACAATTTTGAGAATGATAATGACATAAACTAATGGATTTTTTTTAAGGCTATTATGTGATTTCGTTCTCCCTTGGTCATTCCGAATTGTAACACCCTAATGAACTTAGGTTAGATTTATTTAATTCAAAAAATTAAATAGGAGTTTCGCAATGTTAGGTATTGCGCGATGGTGAAACCAACTCAAGGCATAAAGATAGGTGCTTATAGCTGCTAGAACAGCTACCTAGGTACCACTTGTGCTAAAATGTTAAACGAGGCGCAGCTTAAATTGCGATATGTGGGCTAACGCTTTTCAATTAAAATTAATGGACGTATTTTTCTTCGGCGATCGACAAGAGCACTTCCAGGTTCTTGACGTTTATTTTTTTGCGACTTACCGAGATCGCGCCGCAACGTTTCAATTCTTGGATGTGCCTGCTAACTACAGATCTGGTAGTGCCAATAAGGCCTGCAATCTCATCGTTGGGTAAATTATTGATCAATTCCAGTTTGCGGGTCTCCCCATT
>JBBKWR010000089.1:0-2870 GCA_037969055.1 Flavobacteriaceae bacterium
TTAAAAAATTTGATGGGCATCCATTCCCCCACCACTACTAGGTCATCCCACCCATCATTATCAAAGTCTACCCAACTGGAAGCGGTTACCAGGCCCAATGCTTTTAATGCTGGTAATACTTTTGAAGTGGCATCGACAAATTTTGGCCCTGAAGCGCTACTAATATTTTCCAATAAATAGGAATCGGCCGGATAGGGGTATTTTTGGGGTACCAACCGCCCCCCGATGAAGATATCCAGATCACCGTCATGATCATAATCAGAAGTAGTCACATTAAGACCACTGGTCCTGACATCAGGAGGGAGCGCATTATTATTGCGTTGGAATTTGTTTTGCCCAATATTTTCATAAAGCCGATCCTGATATCCTTTTGAATCGACATAAAATTCGTTGCCCCCACTGGCAATATAAAAATCGTTGTCCCCATCTTGATCCGCATCGAATATCACTATCCCCAGATCTTCATGAAACATATCCGTTACTAGATCAGGTATGGACAAAGCGTTAAAAGTACCGTCGAGATTCTGAATATAAACACCGGTTGTGTTACCAACCGAACCTCCTTCGATATAATCATCAAGACCATCCCCGTTCAAATCACCAGTAGCCAGAGCAGGCCCAAATGTTGAAGTTCTATGAGGCAATAAAACTTCTTTTATGAAATCGTCATAGACATTTTCCACATGTTTAAAGAGGTTTACCGTATCGATATCAATGGTTTGAAATAGTTTGCTTTCTGCCTTGTGCGATTTGGCTAATTTGCTACGGGCAGACTTATTAGTTTCATAATTAATGGTCAACCTTTGATTGGCTTTGACGTTGTCGAGTTTAGTGGTAAATCCGTTGGGCCATGCTACCAAAATACTGTCCGCTTGTTGCGAATTCCCAAGACCAAAATGTAGCAGTGGCGTGACTGATGATAAATATCCACGTACCGTATTATACTCCTGCACCTGTAAACCCTGCGAAGTATAGACAGATACTTTGCTTCCGTTTGGCAGTACCTTATCGATTCCTTTAAGATCAAGAGTCAATTGATTGTTCCCGTCGGAATTATTGCGATAAACGCTTGCCGTATCTTCCAAGTTGTTAATGACCAAATCTAAGTCACCATCGTTATCTAAATCGGAGTAGGCCACCCCGTTTGAAAATGTTTTGTCTTCAAAACCCCAATCTTCGGTTTTACTGGTAAAGGTCAGGTCCCCATTATTCTGGTACATGTAGTTGCTCAATTTCTCTGAGGGCAATTCTTCCAGGTATTTTAATAGGCCAACTTCTTCTTCTTTGTTTTTATAGCTCGGGTCGCTTTCCATCTTGCTAAAGAACTCCCGGTACTTGTTATAAAAGTCCTTGTTATTGACATCGCGTCGGATACCATTGGTGACAAACAAGTCTTTCCACCCGTCATTATCAAAATCAGCAAGGAGTGCACCCCAACTCCAATCTGTGGAGGAAACACCCGCCAAGCGTGAGATATTGCTGAACAGGGGAAGTTCACCAGGTTCGTTTCCGTTGTTCATTTGAAGGGAGTTTTGCATGTTTTGTTGATGCAAACCCAGATTTACAGCTTTATAAAAGACCTCTGGATTCATTGAGGACATGTTGGCCTTGGAACGGAAATTGTCTTCGGCAGACATATCAAGCTGGAAAATATCCATGAATCCATCGTTATTGAAATCGGCTATATCCGCCCCCATACCAAAGAACGAGGTCTGTTGCAGACTGGTATCAATTTGATTGGTAAAGGTACCGTCCTGATTATTGATGAACAAAAAATCTGGCGAATTGAAATCATTGGAGATAAAGAGGTCTTGGTAACCATCATTGTTAACATCGGAAGCCACCACCCCCAAACTTAATCCAAAGGAGCTCAATCCCGCTTCGATTGTGACATCGGTAAAATGGCCATCATCGTTTCGATACAATTTGTCCGAATCTTCTGGGGGATGATTGGTAAGCATATAGTGATAATACTCTACGGGCGCAATAAAGCTGGTGGGTGGATAGGTAATGATGTATAGGTCGAGATCACCATCATTATCGTAGTCAAAAAAGGTGGATTGTTTGCTAATGCCATCGTCATCAATCCCGTATTCAGCTGCTTTTTCCGTAAATGTATTGTTTTGGTTATTGATATACAGAACATTATTATTCGGACCATTTTTCCCGCCAACAGAGCAGTAGATATCCAAATAACCATCTTGATTGATGTCAACAAACGTAGTTCCCGAATACCATCGATCATCGCCTAGAACTCCAGCGCCCTTCGAGATATCTTCAAATTTTAAACCGCCCTTGTTCAAATAGAGCCTATTGGGAACCATGTTTCCGGTAAAAAAGATGTCTTCCAGCCCATCATTATTAATATCTCCTATGGAAACCCCTCCCCCTAAGTACATATAGGGGTTGGTAAAATAATTATAGGTATGGGTTTCCGTCAATGTATTGGCAAAATCAATACCTGTTGCCGTGGCACTGAGTTTGGAGAATAGTTGAGTTGGCTCCCGCTCACATGAAGAGAACAACAATGCCAAAACAATGAATTGGATATATCTTTGAATCATAAACGGGTCTTATCGAAACACTCCTAAAATAAGAATAACCCCGCACATTTGCGCTAAGGGTTATTCAATTTAATTGTTAAAACTATTTGTTATTCCTTCTAGTAGCCCGGATTTTGGATTAGGGAGGGATCTTTATCTATTTCCTCCTGTTTTATGGGCATAAAATAGACATGGTCTTGCCATAATCGATTCTCAAAGACAATATCCGTTGGGTTAAAGGTATAATCAAAAGTAGAGGTATCCTTTCTGTAATTTGTAACAGTGGTACCTGGTTTTTGGGTCGCCTGTATCAGTACTATCTGTGCA
>JBBKWR010000090.1:0-5099 GCA_037969055.1 Flavobacteriaceae bacterium
CCTTTCGACCCGCCTTAACATACAATTTCCAAGTCCCCAAGAAATGAACGATCTGTACGATAAGTATAAAAATAATCCACTGTGTTCCGTTCATGCCTTATTACTTTTTCGTTGTTATGTTGTTTGGTTATTAAGTTACTAGTTAATCGTTATGAGTTAATCGTTATTAGGTTATTGATAATTGTTAATTGCTTATTGAACATTTAAAGTCCAAGTACATCCTTCATGCCAAAAACACCAGTTTTTCCTAAAAGCCATTCGGCAGCAACAATGGCACCTAATGCAAACCCTTCCCGATTGTGTGCCGTATGTTTTATTTCTATACTGTCTACAGGACTATCGTAAAGAATGGTATGCGTCCCGGGTACCGATCCAATGCGCTTTGAAATTATTGGTATCCCATCATTATTCGATTCGCCCAGTTTCCAATACTTATAATCACTGTTCGCCAAAATACCCTCGGCCAATGTTATGGCCGTACCACTTGGTGAATCTAGTTTTTGCGTATGGTGTATTTCCTCAATTCCGACATGATATTGTTTAATATTCTTCATCATTTTCGCCAGTTGTGCGTTCAATTCAAAGAACAGATTTACGCCCAAGCTGAAGTTGGAGGCATATATAAAAGCGCCTTTTTGTTGTATACATTTTTGTGCGGCTTTGTCATAGTCTTTTAGCCATCCTGTGGTACCGGAGACTATGGGTATATTATTCGCGATACATGCTGTAATATTTGAATAAGCAGCCTCAGGGGTACTAAAATCTATCGCCAAGTCCACAACATCAAAATCAATTTCCGAGGCCCCGATGTCTACCTTGGCCACGATTTGGTGTCCTCTTGTTTCGGCGATCTGCTCGATCATCCGACCCATTTTTCCATAACCGTATAAAGCGATTCTCATATATTTAATGTTGGTAATAAGCCTTAGACTTAAGATATTCGGCTAATATCAAGTGTGACGCACTTATTTCATTCCCTTATGCCATTATTTTTTAAACGATTAGAACCGAACCAGAAAAGCCATGCCGTAATTCGGATCTTTGGAAACCGGATTCAATTCTAAATAGGGCTGCATATCAAAACTAAGGTCGTCATCTATATTAAATTGTTTCAGGTGTGCATCAACATTGGCATCCACAATATTCAAAATATAAAGTCCAATGGTCACAACCAGCGCCAAGTCCCTATCACGCTGATACCTATTTTGTGCATCTTGTAAGGCTTGATTGGAAAGATCGGGCTCAGCTGGTAAAACCCCATCATTTGGAGTTCGAATGTCGTAAAATTCGTCATCCTTAAACCCTGCTTGCCTTCTTTTAAATGCAGTTCGGAAACGATCATATTTGTCGTCATTCCAGGCGTAAATATAGATTCCAAAACCTAGGGCACCGTAAACGATGGGTACTTTCCAATAGCGTTTATTGTAAATCTGCCCCATTCCTGGAAAAACCGCGGAATAAAAGGCTGCCTTGCCCGGTGCCAAGGGATTTATTGGTTTGCGCTTTTCAACCATGGGATCCGTTAGTACAATGCCCTGTTCCTTAAAATCGGTCTTAAGGGAATCTACTTGCCGGTCTCCTGACCCTTCTTCCTGTGCTTCGCAAATCACGGTAAAAAAGCACAAAAAGAACAGTATAAAGAGGTTGTTAGCCACCTATTATTAATTTTTTGATTCGATTGAAGTCTTCTTCGGTTTCGAAAGGTATGGTTATCTTGCCTTTACCTTGTTGGCTAGCCTGTACGCCGACTTTTACCGAGAGACGATTGGTTAGTACCCCTATGCTACTTTTAATATACTCCGGAGGCGTAGATTTTGCAATGTTTTTTTTAGCATTGGGATTTTCTTGGTAATTTTTTACTGCCCGCTCAGTCTCACGTACTGAAAGGTTCTCCTTTATTATACGTTCATATAGTGAAATCTGATCTTCTTTTTTGTCAATATTTACCAGAGCCCTACCATGGCCCATAGTGGTAAATCCGTCCCGAATTCCGGTCTGAATAATGGGGTCCAAGCGAAGCAACCTGAGATAGTTGGTTATCGTCGATCGCTTTTTACCTACACGATCGCTTAGCTTTTCTTGGGTCAACTCTATTTCATCGATCAGGCGTTGATACGACAATGCAATTTCTATGGGATCTAAATCTTGCCGTTGAATATTTTCCACCAAGGCCATTTCTAGCGATTCTTGGTCATTGGCAATACGAATATAAGATGGAATGGTCTCCAGACCTATTAACTTGGAAGCCCGATACCTCCGCTCACCAGAAACCAATTGGTACTTGTTGAAGTCCATTTTCCGAACGGTGATCGGTTGTATGACCCCTAGCTCCCTAATACTGGAGGCCAATTCTCTTAATGCCTCATCATTAAAGTTTGAACGGGGCTGAAAAGGGTTTACTGCTATCGTTTCTAGATCAAGTTCGACAATATTGCCGACCACCTTATCGGCATTTTTATCGGAGGCTGATCGGATATCGTTTTCTGGATCTTTCAAAAGGGCGGATAGCCCTCTACCTAACGCTTGTTTTTTGATTGCTTTCGCCATTACACTTTCTCCTTGTTTCGTAGAACCATTTCGTTGGCGAGGTTTAGATAATTTTCTGCACCTTTACTACTGGCATCATATTTTATAATGCTCTCGCCATAGCTGGGGGCTTCGCTCAAACGAACATTTCGTTGAATGATGGTATCGAAAACCATATCGGAAAAATGCTTCCGTACTTCCTCTACCACCTGGTTTGAAAGTCTTAACCTTGAGTCGAACATGGTCAATAACATACCTTCAATATCCAGGTCTGGATTGTGAATTTTTTGTATGCTTTTAATGGTGTTCAGCAATTTACCAAGCCCTTCCAACGCAAAATATTCACATTGAATTGGAATGATTACCGAATCGGCTGCTGTAAGGGCATTAAGGGTCAATAGCCCGAGAGACGGCGCACAGTCGATTAAAATATAGTCGTAACGATCCCTAAGATCACCAATCGCCTGTTTCATCATGTATTCGCGCTGGTCTTTATCGACCAATTCGATTTCAATCGCTACGAGATCTATATGTGATGGAATGAGGTCTACGTTGGGAGAGTTGGTACTAATTATGGTTTCAGCTGCACTTTTAGTATGTTCCAAGAGCTGATAAGTGCCCAATTCGATGGTATCAACATCAATACCCAGCCCTGAAGTCGCATTGGCCTGTGGATCGCAATCAATTAACAGCACCTTCTTTTCCAGCACGCCTAATGAAGCGGCCAAATTCACTGTTGTCGTCGTTTTTCCAACACCACCCTTCTGATTTGCAATCGCAATGATCTTGCCCATTATCCTAGTAAGTTAAGGGGTAAAAATACGATTATTTGCCAAGCTAAAAAACGGAATTTGTTAACATGAAGTGAATAAGTTTACTTCGCTGTGTTAAAGTAAGTTAAAGGTAGGAGGGTAGCGGTTGTTGGCAGCCTGCGGTTTACCTTTGATGAAACGTTAACGGCGTTTTGCAAATATCATAGCGCACAGCTTTTGAAGACAAAAAGTAATAGCCTCGTAGGTGCCAAACGCTTTACTACTCTTTCTGTAGTTTCAGACTATCTTCGTACTCTATTAAATAAATTTCCTCGTTTTTCTTCTTTAGATAGTATCGCTCCCTAGCAAACTTTTCGAGCTCTTTAGGGTCTGACAATCGTTCGATGATAACCTTGTCTTTTTCCATCTCTTCTTGCAGGAATTGTTGTTGTTTTTCCAATTTTTTGATTTCCCTTCTTAGTTCTAGATGGATGAGCAACGAATTCTGATCGATAAAAACCATCCAAATCAAAAAAATCGTCAATACCAATACGTACATATTTGTAAAGATCTTGAACCATTTTTTCTTTTTGATGTCCTTGAATCCCATGATTTTTAAGCAAGTTTTTCGTTGATGATGCTTCGCACAATGTCAACGGCCACAGTGTTGTATTTATTATTGGGGATGATGATATCAGCATGTTCTTTAGTAGGTTCTATGAATTGTTCGTGCATCGGCTTAATGTTGGTCTGATATTTATGTAAGGTCTCATCTAAATTCCAGCCCCTCTCGTTCACATCCCTTTTTAGCCTTCTGATCAAGCGCTCATCTGAATCGGCATGAACGAATATTTTTATATCGAACATATCTCGGATCTTGGCGTTGGTTAAAATCAATATGCCTTCAACGATCATAACCTTGCTTGGAGGAGTGGGTATCGAATCATTTGTTCTATTGCATTCCAAAAATGAATACACTGGCTGTGCTATGGTTTTTCCAGATTTCAACTGTTGCAGATGCGTCTCCAAAAGCTCAAAATCGATGGATTTTGGGTGGTCGAAATTGGTTTTTTTTCTTTCTTCAAGCGATAAATGGGAAAGGTCATTATAATAGGAATCCTGCGATATAACTGCCACTTCTCCATGCGGTAGTTCGTCGATGATCTGGTTGACCACCGTAGTTTTGCCACAGCCTGTACCACCTGCAATCCCTATGATAAGCATCTGATCATAATTTTTCCCAAAAGTACGTATTTGGATCTCAATATGCGATTTTACCTAAATTGAACTTTATCCCAGGCTACATTAATTTGGTAATAGCTATTTTTGCCCCGTGCAAGACCAACAGGTAAAACCAAACTTTGAATTCGTCGCCCTCATGGCCGCATTGATGTCTACTGTCGCTTTGGCCATTGATGCATTGCTACCCGCCATTTCAAATATTGGCGCCTCCATCAACAGCCGGGATCCAACCGATAACCAGATGCTCATAACCATGATTTTTCTTGGACTTGGGGTGGGGCAGTTAATTTTTGGGCCCCTGTCCGATAGTTTTGGAAGAAAACCCATAGTATATGCCGGATTTTCGGTGTTCCTGGTCGCGAGCATCATTTGTGTGCTGGCACCATCTATGGGTTGGATGATTTTAGGTAGGGTGCTACAGGGCATTGGTTTGGCCGCGCCAAGGACCATCACCATATCCATTGTTCGCGATACCTATAAGGGAGATTATATGGCCAAGGTGATGTCGTTCGTTACAGCCTTTTTTATTTTGGTTCCCGTGGTGGCACCTGCCATTGGAAAAACAATCTTGGATTACTT
>JBBKWR010000091.1:0-11696 GCA_037969055.1 Flavobacteriaceae bacterium
CCGATCTTACTCGTGGTGGCCTCGTGCTCTATTTGGGCGGTCTTGTTCTTTACCTCTATGTATGGAAAGGTATGTGCCCCGCACTCATTGCCCATCAACAAAGAATCACATTGTGAGAAATTCCGGGCATTTTCGGCCCGACTATTTACCTGTACCAAACCCCTATAACTGTTTTGGGATTTTCCTGCGGAGATGCCTTTTGAAATGATCGTGCTCCGGGTATTTTTGCCCAGATGGATCATTTTAGTACCCGTATCTGCCTGCTGGTAATTATTGGTAACCGCAATGGAATAAAACTCTCCGATGGAGTTGTCGCCTTTTAAGATGCAGGAAGGATATTTCCAGGTTACCGCAGAGCCTGTCTCCACTTGGGTCCATGAAATTTTAGCGCCCTTTTCACATAAACCACGCTTGGTAACAAAGTTGAAAACCCCGCCAACCCCATCTTTTCCGCCTGGATACCAGTTTTGTACCGTTGAGTATTTTATTTCGGCGTTATCTAGGGCTATCAATTCGACCACCGCGGCGTGCAATTGATTTTCATCCCTGGAGGGAGCAGTGCAACCTTCAAGATAACTGACATAACTGCCTTCATCGGCAATCACCAAAGTACGTTCAAACTGACCTGTTCCGGCCTGGTTGATCCGAAAATAGGTCGATAGTTCCATAGGGCATCGCACCCCTTTGGGGATATAACAAAAACTCCCATCTGAAAATACGGCCGAATTAAGGGCTGCATAAAAATTATCTTTCTGCGGCACTACCGAACCCATGTACTTTTTCACCAACTCAGAATGCTCTTTGATGGCTTCTGAAATCGAACAGAAAATAATCCCCTTCTCCGCCAATGTCTTTTTAAAGGTTGTGGCCACGGATACGGAGTCCATCACAATATCTACCGCTACCCCGGCCAATTTCTTTTGCTCGTCCAACGAAATGCCCAATCGCTTGAAGGTATCCAACAATTCGGGGTCCACTTCTTCAATGCTGTCGTACTTGGGCTTGCTATTGGGTGCGGAATAGTAGGAAATCGCTTGGAAATCCGGTTTTTTATATTTCACATTGGCCCATTCCGGCTCGGTCATTTCCTTCCAGTGCTTGAAGGATTCCAAACGCCAGTCGGTCATCCACTCCGGTTCGCCTTTCTTTTTTGAAATGGCAATAACAATATCTTCGTTCAACCCAATAGGAAGGGTATCCGATTCAATATCGGTGTAGAAACCATATTCGTATTCCTTGGTCTCGAGCTCTTTCTTTAATTCTTCTTCGGTATATGCCATTTTCATTCAATTTGCCAATATTAAAACCTTTCATTGGCCAATTATCCTAAATTAAATTCTTCAAATTATAGCGAGAAACTCTCCCCACACCCGCAGGTACGCTGTGCATTCGGATTGTTAAAAACAAAACCTTTGCCATTGAGTCCGCCAGAATATTCCAAAACCGTACCCACTAGGTAAAGAAAGCTCTTTTTGTCAACAATAATGCGCACGGCATTGTCCTCGAAAACCTTATCGGTATCGTCGATCTTATTGTCGAACTTCAATTCATAAGACAATCCACTGCAGCCCCCACTCTTTACGCCCACGCGTACATAGTCTTTGGAAGCGTCGTATCCTTCTTCGGTCATAAGACTTATGACCCTCTTTTTGGCCGTTTCTGAAACCTGTATCATTATTTATTACGATTCTAAATAGTTTACAAATATACAGTATTGGTAGGGTTATAACCTAATTCCTAACATTAATATAACGTATAGGCGCATAGGAGTTTTCTATGCCCATATTATAAAGATGCAGGTGGGTACGACTGAGTTTGATCAGCCCTAAATCGGTTGATCGCTTATTTTGAAGATATGCAAAATCGACCTTTGATCCGGTATTTAGTGTTTTCAGACTGACGTGCTCCTTATTAGTTCGCCTTTTTAACCACGAAAAGCCCGCGATTGATGTCACTGATCACGATCTTCCCGCTGGCGAAAAATGGATATACGTTCCACACCCCTTCAAACGCCGTTAGATCGGTCGTAGGGTGGGTATCGAAAAAACCTTCCTCCAAAATAGATTTTGTATCAATGCCCGAAATATCCAAGACCCGCAAACCGGCCGTATAGTTTGCCAAGTAAAACGTATTGCCCTTTACATAACCATTATGGTCGATAGCGCTGGTGGGCCCAAAATAGGTGTCATGCAAAACGGGATTGTCCAAATCGGTGAAATCAAAAATCAATGTCCTTGTATTAAACCCAAAATTTACCTCGTCCAGTTCATCTCCTACGAAAAAATATCTATGGTCCTCTGTAAGCCAGCCTTGGTGGGTGTATCCACTACTCGGGTACGTAGTGGTCATGATCTCTGTGGGATTATCCTTATCGGTTACATCCACAATGCCTACATCGTTCTCGTTAGCTGCAAAAAGTATCTCTTTCCCAAAATGATCCATATCGGGACCATCATAAATGACGACCTGAGCGTCATGGGAATAACCATTGGTATCGTAACCTCCAGCGGCCAATGGATTTTTAGGGTCCTGGATATCCACAAAGTGGGGGCCACCGTTAAAGGTGGAGGTCCCGACGGCATAGGCAAAACCCGTCTCTTCATTAATGACAATATTGTGGGCGTTGCCAAACCCAGTGTAACGGGCATCCGCGGTAAATGATTCAGGAGGGCTGGTTACATTCCTAAGTCGGGTTAGGTCGAACACTTGCATGCCGTGGGCATCAGCTTCAGAGACAATGAACGCGTGGTCTTTGTAGACCTTTATATCCCGCCAAGAACTATTCTCGGTTGCGGTTGCGAGTTTTCCCAAATAAATTAGATCTGTCTCATCTGTAATATCAACAAATGCGGTGCCATTATCGAGCCCCATTATGGCATATTCCCTACCTGTGGTGGTGTCGGTCCAACCCCAACTGTCGTTACCTTCGGTGGCATTAAATGTGCCCAATGGAATTTGACCGATTAAATCATAGCCATTGCAGGGGTAATCGCCCGCCATGCCATTTTCACAGGGGGTTATGGTCGCCTGTACTGGGTTACCAACCCCTCCGCCATCAAGTGGTGGGTCTGGGACCATAGGCACATCCCCATTTTTGGAACAAGCAACCGCAAAAAATAGGCCCAGGACAAACCACCATAACTTTTTCATAGCACGTATTTTATTTTTCTTTATCTGGGTAAAGATATGACATCTTGTATATACTGGTTATTTTTGCCCCATGCTAGAAGATAAAAAACAAGACCGGACCTCATTGGAAGAATTGGGCGAATTCGGTCTGATCGACCATTTGACCCAGTATTTTTCGATATACCATCCCTCGACACTAAAAGCGGTAGGGGACGATGCCGCGGTACTTGATTTCAAGGACAAAAAGATTGTGATCACCACCGATCTTTTGATCGAAGGGGTGCATTTTGACCTAAGTTATATGCCCATGAAACACCTGGGCTACAAGGCAGTTGTGGCTAATTTGTCCGACGTATACGCTATGAACGCGAAAGCAACACAACTCATGGTCTCGATAGCCGTATCGAACCGGTTCCCGTTGGAGGCCATTGAAGAACTGTATGCGGGCATAGGGCAGGCCGCCAAAACTTTTAAGGTTGATCTGATTGGCGGTGACACCACTTCCTCTCAAACGGGAATGTTGATCAGTATCACTGCCATTGGGGAAGCCGAAGAGCAGGATATCGTTTACCGGAGCGGGGCCAAAGCTAATGATCTATTGGTGGTGTCGGGTGATTTGGGAGGGGCGTATATGGGATTGCAGGTGCTGGAGCGTGAAAAAGAAGTCTTTAAAGTCAATCCCAACAACCAACCAGACCTTGAACCCTATTCCTATATCGTGGAGCGGCAATTGAAGCCAGAGGCCCGGGAAGACATTATAACATTGTTCAAAGACCTTAGGGTAAAACCTACGGCCATGATCGATATCAGCGACGGACTGTCCTCCGAAATAATGCATTTGTGCAAACAAAGCGATGTGGGCTGTAATTTGTTCGAGGATAAAATTCCCATGGATCCAACCGTGATCGCGGCCTGTGAAGAGTTTCAGTTAGACAGTACAATGGTTGCCCTGAGCGGAGGTGAGGATTATGAGTTGTTGTTCACCATTGACCAAAACGACTTTGATAAAATTAAAGGGAATCCCAATTTCACTGTTATCGGTCACATGAGCGATGCCTCCGAAGGGATTCATTTGGTGACGCGTGGCAACACTAAAATTCCTCTGACGGCGCAGGGATGGAACTCGTTTCGGCCCAAATAGCGTTTATGGCGTAGCTACGCCAAAGGTCTAGATTGGCCCATCACAAGGTTGGATAAGAAAAATCCCGAAAACTAAGGGCGGTCCCTGCTTGACTGTTGTGGGGCGTACGACAGTGAAGAATGAGGGTGCTTACTTAATTTCCAGGAGTTTTTCGCAATTCCATGCCCTAATTAGGACCGGAATTTGCTTGCCAAAGCATAATTAAGCCACTTGTTTCGCGGCGCTGTGTCTTTTTTGATAAATGACCTCCAATGTATTATTGATGTCCTGTAGTTCAGGGGTAAGGGCGGAAAGGTTCCCGCTCACGTCGGTAGTGACTTGTCTGCCACAATGGATGCATTTATACTCTTTGATGTGCAGGGTAATTTTTTTTGAGACCGAATAATGGTGTCCGAATAGGTTACAGAATACTTTTTTCATGCTTGTAGGTTTTAGGTCAGCATTTTCAGATTTGGGAAACTTTAAATGCATTGTTTTTAGGGCACTAACATGTGTCTCGAACGCAACTCCTTAACCTTTTATTGGCAACCCTCCATATTTTGCCATATATTTTCGATGAAATACATTTTTTTCGACAAATGGTCGTGTTTTAATGCAAATCGCACTGCAACCTGTAAAGGTATTTTCCGTTATCTTTCGATGCAGTTATTACAAAGTTACCCAACGGATGACCAGCACCAAAGACTCAATTGTTACCGCATTCGCCCTTTTCTCCCTTTTCTTTGGAGCTGGCAACTTAATATTACCGCCCCTTTTGGGGTTTCAATCGGGCGAACTTTGGTGGCTGGTAGCCCTGGGATTCTGTCTATCGGCGGTTCTCATCCCTATTTTGGGAATTTTGGCCCATGCCAAATTGCAGGGTACCATCTTCGATTTTGGCATTAAGGTATCTCCCACCTTTAGTTTGGTGTATTCGTTCCTTATCTATGCGATCTCCGTTAGTTTGCCTTCGCCACGAACAGCGGCCGTAACACATGAAATGGCCATAGCCCCAATATTTGGCACTCCCCCCATACTTACCAGTATTGTTTATTTCGGACTGGTCTTTGTTTTTGTGATGAACCGTTCCAAAATTTTGGATATTATAGGAAAGCTTTTGACTCCGGCCATTATCCTAATATTACTGGCAATCATTGGCATTACCTTAAGTTCTTATCAACATATTTTTGGGGAGACTTTATTTAAAAGTCCGTTTACCGATGGTATCTTAGAGGGCTACCAAACCTTTGATGCCATTGGGGCCGTAGTAGTTGGGGGCGTGATCATCGTTTCCATCAACCTAAAGAACAAGGCGACTTCCTATAGTGACAAAAAAAAACTTATCCGCCGCGCAGGTTGGTTGGCGGGACTTGCCCTTTTTTTGATCTATGCCGGACTAATTGTTACGGGTGCTTTGATGCATGGACAGTTTGATGCGAATATTTCGAGAACGGCGCTTTTGGCCGGAATCAGTATCAAGACCTTGGGAAGCACCGCAAATCTTTTTCTGAGTATTTTGGTGAGTTTGGCTTGCTTTACAACGGCAGTCGGAATTGTAATTGGTACGGCCGATTTTGCGAAACACCGTTTTGGGAATTCGAACTTGGCTTACACACTGACCGGAATCATTGGCTGTCTTTTGGGGGTGGTCATGGGTCAATTTAACGTGGGCTATATCATTGCCGTTGCCCTCCCCGCCCTGATGTTCATCTACCCTATCACCATTGTATTGATCGTCTTGAACGTAGTGCCAGAGCGGTTCGCCACGGCCAAAGTGTTTAAGGCGGTTATTGTAGCCACGGTTATTTTTAGCATTCCAGATTTTCTGGGAAGTATTGGCTTGGGGACATGGATCTCCGGGGTGCAACCTTTCATTCCCTTGAGCCAATTTAGTATGGGATGGGTATTGCCCGCTATAGTGGTATTTGTGTTGACCAATGCAACGAGGCAAAACATTTACCCCACCAAATAGTTGATTGATACATCAAGAGGAAACTTTCCGCCCAAATCCTATGAGTGTCCGCAGCCGTGTGCCTGCTGATTACTGAATTCTGCTCACTGAATTATCCTCCATAGCCTTTGGCGGAGGAGGACTGCTTCCTTTGCCCCAGCCCTAAAGGGAGGGAAGCTTAATATATCCACTACATATTGTGCACTTCTTACTGCCCACAGACTTCTGTTTACTGCTTACTGCCCACTGGTCACTGAATTATCCTCCATAGCCTTTGGCGGAGGAGGACTTTTTCGCCATCAAGGCCTCGATCTCCTCTATTTCGATAGGAATATTGGCCATCAAATTAAAAGGTGCCCCTTTTTCCTGGATAACCACGTCATCTTCCAAGCGAACGCCCATTTTTTCTTTGGGAATATAGATACCCGGTTCTACCGTAAATACCATATTGGCCTTCATTGGTGTCTTAAGTTCCCCATAGTCATGGGTATTCAGTCCAATATGATGGCTAGTACCATGCATAAAATACTTTTTATAGGCAGGCCAGTCAGGATCTTCCTGCTGCACATCTGCCTTGTCCAACAACTTTAACCCAAGGAGTTCAGAGGTCATAATCTTGCCGACTTCCTTATGATATTCAGCCCATATCGTACCCGGAACCAACATTTTTGTGGCCTCGTTCTTGACCCGAAGCACTGCAGCGTAAACCGCTTTTTGTCTGGCTGTAAAACGTCCGTTTACAGGGATGGTGCGGGTGAGATCACTGGAGTAATTGGCGTATTCGGCGGCAACATCCATTAATATAAGATCCCCCTTCAAACATTGTTGGTTGTTCTCGATATAATGCAGCACATTGGCATTGTTCCCTGAGGCAATAATGGGGGTATATGCAAAGCCCTTGGAGCGGTTGCGGATAAATTCATGCAAGAGTTCGGCCTCTATCTCATATTCACAGACCCCAGGTTTTACAAAAGCGAGTACCCTGCGAAAGCCCTTCTCGGTAATATTACAGGCCTTTTGCATCAATGCTATTTCTTCTTTCTCCTTTACGCCTCGAATTTGCTGGAGTATCGGGAAACTTTTGGCTACCCGATGTGCTGGAAACTTGGCCTTCACCGATAGGATGAACCGGTCTTCACGGGTCTGGGTCTCGACCGCCTGTCGGTAGTGCTCATTGGTGTTCAGATAAATAGTCTCGGCCTCGGTCATCAAATCAAATAAAATCTTGTCAAAATCAGATAGCCAATATACAGTTGCAATTCCTGAAACTTCGGCGGCCCTTGTCTTGGTCAGCTTTTCGCCTTCCCATACCGCAATATGGTCATTCGTTTCCCTGACGAATAATACTTCGCGGTGCTTTTTTTCCAACGCATCCGGGAATAACAGCAAAATTGACTCTTCTTGATCCACGCCTGACAAATAGAAGATATCCCTATGTTGTTCAAACGGCATGGTGCTGTCGGCACTTATGGGGTATATATCGTTGGAATTAAAGACCGCGACGCTCTTTGGCCACATTTGGGCCACGAATTTTTTACGGTTCTTGACAAAAAGTTGTTTGTTGATCTTATCGTATTTCATTCACGGGTATATTTTCCCAAAAATAGCCATTTATAACCACCCAGAAATAATAAGACCCCAAAGGTTTATTAAACCGATGGGGTCCCGTGTTAAAGTTGGTTATGTTACTTTTTTGCCATGGCGTTTTTTATGGCACCGACGATGGCCATCACAACGCCACCTCCGACACCGCCTCCGGCGATATTGGTTAAGATGGTGGACATATCCATCCCGCCAGAAACGGTTTCCGCCGCCCCAGAGGTGTCCATTCCGGAAGCTGCTCCGGCGCCAACACCTAACATTGCAAGTAGTTGCCCGCCTATACCGCCCCCTACGAGGCCAGCGATGGTATTGCCGACAGCGCCAAGCGATAAATTCTTTAACAGTTTTCCAGCAATATTGCCGCCTAAGGCGCCAGTCAATAGCTGAATGATTAAGGGTAGATACTCTTCCATTATTTTGGGGGTTGTTTGGTTATTTGCGCTAAAATTAACAAAATTTTTGGAATATTAATTTTTAAGGGATTCTTTTTTTGTCAATATGATAATTGCTACGCGCTAAAAGGAGACCCCAATAAAATTTTGCGATGGCACAAAGGTTTTCTTACCTTGACCCGGCCAATCTAAAATTACTTTTATGACCAAATTGATACTGCCTTGTTGTCTGCTTTTCGGCATAACCCTGTTTTCTCAGGAAACTTCGACCCCTTCAACAAAAATCGCGCTTGCACTCGAACAAAAGATACAAATGGAATCGACCTCCCTGGTCAAGAATATTCCCATAAACAATATTGGCCCCTCGGTGATGAGCGGTCGCGTAGTGGATATTGATGTTAACCCAGAAAATCCTATTGAATTCTATGTAGGATATGCTTCGGGTGGACTTTGGTATACCACAAACAATGGCACAAGTTTTAGCCCAGTTATGGACAATTCACAGACCCAAAATGTGGGCGATATTGCGGTTGACTGGCCTTCTGGGACCATATGGGTAGGCACGGGCGAAAACAATGCCTCCCGTTCTTCCTATGCCGGTATCGGGATGTTGAAATCTACAGATAAGGGAAAGACCTGGCGGCATATGGGCCTTGCAGATTCCCATCATATCGGACGGATCCTAATCAATCCTAAAAATACAAATGAGGTAGTGGTTGGGGTAACGGGACATCTTTACTCGCCCAATGCAGAGCGCGGGGTTTTTAGAACGAACGATGGTGGACAAACCTGGCAAAAAACGCTCTTCATTAGTGCGGAATCCGGTATCATCGATGTGGCGGCTTCCCCTCACAATTTCAATATTATGTTCGCGGCCGCCTGGCAAAAAGATAGGAAGGCATGGGATTTCTTAGGAAATGGCAGTGAATCGGGCATATATAAAAGTGTAGATGGTGGGGTTACCTGGCACAAGGTTTCGACCCCTGAAAGTGGCTTCCCTACTGGACAAGGGGTCGGGAGGATCGGGCTTGCCGTTTTTGATGATCAAACGATATATGCAGTGCACGACAATCAATTTCGACGGACAAAAAAGTCCGAAGAAAAAGAAGATTTGGAGGTGTTGACCAAGGAAGATTTTAAATCGATGTCTAACGAGGACTTTTTACGGTTGGAAGACATAAAACTAGATGAATTCTTAAAGACCAATGGTTTTCATGAAAAATACAAGTCCGAAAACGTGAAACAGATGGTGCGTAAGGGATCGGTAAAGCCTATTGATCTTGCAAACTATTTGGAAGACGCCAATTCGATGCTTTTCGAAACCCCCGTAATTGGTGCGGAAGTTTACCGAAGCAATGACGGCGGAAAAACATGGGGGAAGCAAAATTTGGATTATATAGATGATCTTTTTTACAGTTATGGCTATTATTTTGCCCAAATTGCCATAGACCCCAGCAATGTAGATAATATTTACTTGGCCGGTGTGCCCATTATCAAGTCCAGTGACGGTGGTAAGACCTATTCCTCGATTGACGGCGACAATGTACATTCCGACCACCATTCGATCTGGATCGATCCCAAAATGCCAGGTCACCTCATCAATGGCAATGATGGGGGTGTAAATATTTCGTATGACGATGGCCAACATTGGATCAAGAATAACTCCCCCTCGGTAGGCCAATTCTACGCCATCAACGTCGACAACCAGAAACCTTATCATGTGTACGGTGGCTTACAGGACAATGGCGTCTGGGAAGGGCCCCACGATGCGTCTGAGAATACCCGTTGGCACCAATCTGGGGCCTATCCCTGGAAATCGATATTGGGCGGGGACGGCATGCAAGTTCAGATCGATAATAGAGACCATAATGTCGTGTATACAGGATTTCAATTTGGAAACTATTATAGGATCCACAAAGAAAAAGAAGAAATGACATACATTCAGCCAAAACATGAATTGGGGGAACCCCCTTACCGCTTCAATTGGCAGACCCCAATTTTGCTTTCGCATCACAATCAGGACATCCTTTATTTGGGAGGCAATAAACTGCACCGTTCCCTGAACAAAGGTGATGATTGGGAAACGATCTCCCCAGACCTTACCCAAGGGGATAAAAAAGGGAATGTTGCCTTTGGGACCTTGACAACTATTTCGGAATCTCCTTTAAAATTCGGACTCCTCTATACAGGAAGTGACGACGGGCTTGTACAATTGTCCCTTAATGGCGGCGGAAATTGGAATGTCATTTCAGGGTCGCTCCCCAAAGATCTGTGGGTAAGCAGGGTCGCCGCTTCCAAACATAAATTAGAGCGGGTTTATGTTACTTTGAACGGATATCGTAGTGACGATTTTACGCCCTATCTCTACAGGAGCGATGACCTGGGCAAAACTTGGGTGGATATTTCTGGGAACATCCCCGTTTCCCCTGTAAATGTTATCATTGAGGACCCGAAAAATGAAAATTTGTTGTTCGTTGGTACCGACAACGGACTTTTTGTATCGTTTAATCGGGGCGCCTCATGGGAAGCTTTTCAAAATGGTTTGCCATATGTTGCTGTGCACGATCTTGCTATACAACAAGAGGCCAAGCACCTCTTGATCGGCACGCACGGGCGGGGCATCTATAAGGTCGACATAGCCAACCTACAAGAGATGACCGCGGAGGTCTTGGAAAAAGAACTCTTTGTCTTTAAGGTCGAAAACATAAAGTTTTCCACACGTTGGGGTAACCCTCGTGGCTCATGGGGCAAGGCCGAAACACCTGGGTTGGACTTAATTTTTTACAGCCTAAAACCAGGGACTTATACGGCCAATATCCTTTCTTCAGATGCAGTTTCCATTAGTTCAACAGATCTAAAGGCAGACAAAGGACTTAATATTCTTTCGTATGACCTAGCCTTTTCCAAGGCCGGGAAATTGGCCTATCTCAAGAAAAATAAAAAAGAACTAAAAGAGGCCAAAGATGGCAAAACCTATTTGCCCAAAGGGAAGTACAAGGTGCAACTGTCAGGCAATGGGAAAACAGAAATAATCGATTTTGAAATTAATTAAGCAGTATTAAGATTTAACTATGAATACAATTAAGACCATCGGCTTTTTGGCACTTTTAATGCTAATCATACCCTCCTCTAATGGCCAAGTAAACACGGGGACCATTATAAAAACACTTATCATAGATGGCCAGAACAACCATGATCAATGGCCTAAGATCAGTTATATGCTCAAAAATTATATGGAGGCCAGTGGACTGTTTTCAGTGGATGTAAAGCGGACGGCCTTTACTTGGAAAGGCGAAGAATTTTTAACCGAATTCGCTATTAAAGACATGCCGGTTACACAACCTGTAGATGCCCCCCAAAGTGACCCCAACTTCAATCCCAATTTCAATGATTACGATCTTATAATCTGTAATTTTGGTTGGAACGCGGCCCCATGGCCTGAAGAAACTATGCTCGCCTTTGAGGAATATATGGTAGCTGGGGGGGGACTGGTGGTCTTCCA
>JBBKWR010000092.1:0-28128 GCA_037969055.1 Flavobacteriaceae bacterium
GTAATCTTTATCATATGGGCCGATATCGACTGATAATCGAACATATTAAAGATGCTATCCAAACAATACCGAATCAGATCATCAATAAGAATAATATAATTGTTTTTTCCTCTTTTGGGTAATACTACAAATCGGTCGATTCCCTTAGGAATCTCTATTAAGGCATATCTATTTTGATCTGACGAAAGATTTGCTGGTTTACCTTCCTTTTTTTTGAGTACCATTTTAATAGCCAGATATGCGGCACTATCCTTCAAAGTTGGAAAACGCGTCAAGTCATTTAATATAATGGTCATGAGTTGTGGACTCACGATTTGAAGGAAATAATCTTTTACAAAAACAGCATGCGTCTTTGAAAGTTTGGTCTCCCTGATGATATAAATGTTTTGGGCTTTGAGCTCCTTCTCGATCTCGCCAAAAATTTTCAGGCTTTTAGCTTGCTGCTTTATACAGATTTCTGTAATCTGAGCCAAGAGATCTTTGGCAATTTCACCTCCCAAAACACTCTTACCCGACTTACCAGCCTCAACAATGCGTTTTACTGTAGCATATCTCACTTTAAAAAACTCATCTAAATTATTGGAAAAAATACCCAAAAATCGAAGTCGTTCTATAAGTGGTATTTGTTTATCGGCACTTTCTTGTAATACCCTTTCATTAAAAAGCAACCAGCTGATTTCGCGGTTTACATATTGGTTCTTCGTCTTTATCATTTATTAAAGTTGCTTTGGGAAAATTGTCCGAATCGTGGTTCCTTTATCTATTTCTTCCCAGCTATTGGTGCCAAATTGTAAGTGTACCAGTCCAGTTGTGGGAACGTTGTCAATATAGGTATTTCCCAATGAATTGGCAATATGGGTAAAGGCATGGTTATGACCGAAAATCATTACAGTGTTAAGGTTGTTGTCGAGCTTATATAAAAACGACAGCACGCCATCGCCAGAAAAGTCATATAAACTTTCCTCCACCTGAAACTTGTTCATGGCAAAATTAATCTGTCGCAAGAAAATCATACAGGTATGCAGTGCCCTATTGGCAGGACTAGAATAAGCAAAATCGATATCTACTGGGTCCTCCACAAATTTTTGGGAGACTAATAATGCATCATTTACCCCACGTTTCAATAGCGGCCGGTCTTTATCACTGACCTTATGTTCCCATGAAGATTTTCCATGTCTTACAAGAATAAGTTGTTTCATAATTTGGCGATTATATTGGTAGTAGTTTTTGGTTACTGATGGTTACTTCGCGTCCTATACATAGAAAAGTGAATCTTTTAGTATTTACGGTGCCAAACGTTCCATCTTCCAATCAAGATCATTATGCAAACGGAAACGTATCCGATCGTGCAATCGGTTGGGCCGGCCTTGCCAAAATTCAATGGATATGGGTCTCACCAAGAATCCTCCCCAATAACTTGGACGTTCAATGGGCTTGTCTTTAAATTCCTTTTTCAATTGTTTGACCCGTTGCTCCAATACATCCCGTGACGCGATCACGCTACTTTGGTTCGATGCGATGGCACCTAGCTTACTGTCTTCTGGTCTTGATTCAAAATATCCGTCCGAAAGGTTTTCTGCTATCTTTTCGGCCACCCCTTTTATGATTACCTGTCGCTCCATATTTGACCAAAAAAAGGAGAGACAGACGTTGGGGTTTTTAGCTATTGCCATCCCTTTTTCACTTTGGTAGTTAGAATAAAAAATAAAACCCTCATGTGTGTATTTTTTCAACAAAACGATTCTATTCTTTGGAAAACCATCGAGGCCTATCGTGCCCAAGGTCATCGTATTTGTTTCATCTACCGCGTCGGTTTCTTCCACCTCGTAAAACCATTTTTGGAAAAGCTCCATGGGATTACTGGAGATCGAATCCTCCAACAAGGCACTTTTTTCGTATGATTTTCGATAATTGCCCAAGTCGTTTTGCATACTAAATCAATCTTATTTGAAGTTAGGTAAATTTCATCAAAAGTTCAGAGACAATAAAATGGATTTGTAGTATTTTACAAAAAAGACGATTAAACATCTATTTCTTTGCGAATAGACCAATGTTCGTTGGTGAAAGTCTCAAAACGCTATGATCTTACCATCGTCTGCCAACTCAACACGGGGAAAAACTGCGAGGGCTTCCTCCTTAAAGAGTTCTATGGACTTATATCTGGTTGAATAGTGCCCAAGGATCAAAGTACCTACTTCTGCAGCCTGTGCTATTTTTGCTGCCTCCTTAGCTGTGGCGTGCTTTGTTTTTGTAGAAAGATGTGCGTCGGATTCCAAAAAAGTAGACTCATGATACAGTGCATCCACGCCCATGATTTGTGGTACTATTCTGGGATTATATGCGGTATCACTGCAGTAGGCATAGCGTTTGGGGGCGGGAGGATCAAAGGTTAGAACCTTGTTCGGCACTTTTGTACCGTTATCCAAGATAATATCATTGCCATTTTTTATATTTTGGAAGTATGCCCTACTAATTTTAAACTTTGCCACTGCCGCTATATTTAATTTACGTTCCAACGCTTTTTCCTTGAAAAGGAAACCGTTTGTATATATCCTATGATCGAGGGGAATGGTCTCTACCACAACCTTTTTATCCTCATATATTATCACTGGATCTAGACCGGTTAATTCATGGAAGATCAAAGGATAATTTGTCCATGAATCCCCCAATTTTAGTAACAGGGTTATCGCTTCCTTGAGGCCTTTGGGTCCATAAATATGCATTTCTTTTTCACGCCCCAATAGTCTGAAAGTAGAGATCAAGCCAGGTAATCCGAAGAAATGATCACCATGTAAATGGGAGATAAAAATATGGCTCACCCTCGAAAATTTAATCTTGGACTTTCGCAATTGCACTTGGGTTCCTTCCCCACAATCAATTAAAAATAAGTGGCCCATGACTTCCAATACCTGAGCGGTCGGGTTGGTTAATGTTCTTGGGGTGGCTGCATAACAACCTAAGATATTTAGTTTCATTTAATATCTTAGATTTTGGGGTTATAGGTGATACTTTCCTCAGGTGTATATTTGCTTTTAAAGGTAAAGGCATAAGGCGTTTCACCTCGTTCATTTAAGTAGCGTAATCGATGCTTGGCGTTGTCTGCTGAAGGCTCATGTCCTTCCGGGACGTACCATAATACCATGTGCATCTCTGACATCGCACTAAACCATTCCTTTTTCCTTTTAAAGATTTCGACATGACCAGAGCGATAGGTGAAATTGTGGAGTGCTTCAATTGATTTCCAAACAGACATATTAATGATCAAAAAATCATCCTCAAAAACACGCAGGGCCGTTGCATTGTTATCCTCCCCCTTTAAACGCCAGATAAAGCCATCACTTCTTTCCGCTAATTCATTGATACGGTCTAGGTTGTTCACAAAATCGGCCATGATGGGGCTATCAATAGAAGCTAACATTCTTGCTATATTTACCTGCGCCAAATGGAATGGAAACTTCATTACAGATCTAGGTCCCTTTCAATTTCATCCATTTCAATCAAGTCTTGTGCCTCTTGCAATGTAGGTACGACCACTATCTGGTCAGGTACCTCATCGAAACTAACCTTATCCGTCACTAGAATAAATGATTTGTTAGTTTTCCTATGTATTTCGGACAGTTGAAAAAATTCAAGGACATCGCCAGCCGTGAGTTTTGAAAAGGAAAATAGGTTTATAACCAGGTTGTCATTTTTTATTTTTGGATATGCATTATTCAGGTTTTCCAAAAATTTTGCCAACGAGATATTTTCTTGAAAAACGATAGTCGTTGTCCCGTCTTTATCGAACATCATATCAAATTATTTAATTTTTGAAGCTAATAAATAAATAACAGCCATGCGAATGGCCACCCCATTTTCAACTTGGTTCAAGATAATGGATTGCTTGGAATCGGCCACGTCACTTGTAATCTCTACGCCCCTGTTAATGGGACCTGGGTGCATGATCACGATTTCCTTGTCCAAACTATCCAGAAGGGCCCTATTCACCCCAAATTGTTGTGTATATTCCCTGGTCGTGGGAAAATAGCTAATATCCAGACGCTCGTTCTGTATTCTCAACATGTTTGCAACATCGCACCAATTTAGTGCCTTTCTTAGGTCTGTTTCCACTTCGACTCCGAGGGATTCAATGTGTTTAGGCAACAGGGTTCTCGGTCCGCAGACCTTAACATTGGCACCTTGCAATTTTAGGGCAAAAATATTGGAAAGTGCGACTCTGGAATGCAGTATATCTCCGACAATTACCACGTTTTTACCAGTTACCCCTCCCAATCTTTCGCGGATGGAATATGAATCCAACAAGGCCTGGGTAGGATGCTCATGGGCCCCGTCGCCAGCGTTGATGATAGAAGCCTTCACATGTTTTGATAGAAAGATACCAGCGCCGGCATTTGGATGCCGCATCACGACCATATCAACCTTCATCGAGAGGATGTTGTTCACGGTGTCGATCAATGTTTCCCCCTTTTTAACTGAGGATTGGGAAGATGAAAAATTGATGACATCTGCGGAAAGACGTTTTTCCGCAAGTTCAAAAGACAATCGGGTACGGGTGCTGTTCTCAAAAAAGATATTCGCGATGGTTATATCCCGTAGCGAAGGTACCTTCTTGATCGATCGGTTAATTACTTCCTTAA
The DNA here is from genome assembly GCA_037969055.1 of Flavobacteriaceae bacterium. Lineage (GTDB taxonomy): Bacteria > Bacteroidota > Bacteroidia > Flavobacteriales > Flavobacteriaceae > Pelagihabitans. Next base: position 4,638 of record JBBKWR010000092.1, read on the forward strand.
AGTGATCGGCGGTTTCAAAAATGAGCTGTATATCCTTTTCATTTAGATATTTTATCCCCAACAAGTGTTGTACACTTAGTTCGCTCATTGCATATTGGTTATCAAATTATTGCTTTAGTTGACCCGGTTTTGGATGTTTTTTATTGCACAGGGCCTAATCCCATTTCGATCAACTTTATCATCAAACAAATAAGTTCATCTAGCTACTAAATAAATGACATCTTTCCCATCTTGTTCTTCCCACATCACTTTTACTTTTTCCTCATTGATGGCATCGACCTGACGACCCCTGTAATTAGGTTGAATCGGCAAGTGCCTACTAAACCTTCTATCGATTAAGGTCAACAATTCCACTTCTGCCGGTCGCCCAAATGACTGAATGGCCGTCAGGGCGGCACGTATGCTCCTTCCCGTGTATAGTACATCGTCGATAAGAACCACTTTTTTGTCCTCCAGTAAAAAGTCGATTTTGGTCTGGTTGGCCGATAATGTTTTATCCCCTCTACGAAAATCGTCACGATAAAAAGTGATATCCAAAAAACCAACGTCTATATGCTTTACCCCATAGGTTTCACGCAATATTTTATCAAGCCGTTGCGCCACAAAGGTGCCTCTCGGCTGTAGGCCGATCAATACCGTATTCTTAAAATCCAAATGGTTTTCTAGTAACTGACAGGCCAAACGGTGAAGTATGATGTTAATTTCTTTAGAGGAAAGCAATACTTTTTGACCCATGGGTTCTAACATCAACACTTTTGCTAAGCAAAAATAGGTAATTCTACCCAAATATTTTGCGCCATTGGCCCAATACAAATAAAAAGCCCCAACGTTATTGTTGGGGCCCTGTATATCAGCTTGACAATTAAAAGACTATTTTTTCTTAGTCTTGCCTTCCATTTTATCCTTCAATGCCTGCAACTGTTCGTTGGCATCGCCCAATGTTGGCTTGGCCTCCTCTGAACTGGTCTTGGCTTTTTTCACGGCAGCCTTAACAATTCGCTCTTCCTCTTCCCTAAAGATAGCGGTATGACTTGCAACCACCCTCTTAAAGTCTTTGTTGAATTCAATGATCTTGAATTCAGCCTCTTCTCCTTTGCCAAGCTTTTTGCCATCTTCTTTCTCCAAATGACGCTGCGGTACAAATGCCGTAATGTCTTCGTTGAAATCAATAGTTGCGCCTTTGTCGACAATCTCGGTAACCGCGCTTTTATGGACCGTACCAACGGCGAACGAAGTCTCATATTTGTCCCAAGGATTCTCGGTGGTCTGCTTGTGCCCAAGGCTCAACTTGCGGCCTTCGACATCTAGTTCCAAAACCTCCACCTCAAGTTTTTCACCAACGGTAACAAATTCGGAAGGATGCTTGATTTTTTTGGTCCAAGACAGATCTGAAATATAGATTAAGCCATCGATGCCCTCTTCCAATTCTACAAAAACCCCAAAATTAGTAAAGTTCCTTATAATTCCGGTATGGCGCGAACCAACTGGGTATTTAGAAGTAATATCGGTCCAAGGGTCTGGGGTCAATTGTTTAACGCCCAACGACATTTTGCGATCTTCCCTATCTAGGGTCAATACCACTGCTTCGATCTGATCGCCCACTTTCACAAAATCCTGGGCGGAACGCAAGTGCGTCGACCAAGACATTTCAGAAACATGGATCAGACCTTCTACCCCTTCGGCCACTTCGATAAAAGCACCATAATCGGCGATCACAACCACCTTACCTTTCAACTTGTCACCAATTTTGATCTCATCGCTAAGGGCATCCCATGGATGTTTTTCCAATTGTTTCAATCCTAGTTGGATCCTTGATTTATTTTCATCAAAATCCAAGATGACCACATTCAATTTTTGGTCAAGGTCAACTACCTCATTAGGGTGATTGATCCTACTCCAAGAAAGGTCGGTAATATGTATCAAACCATCTACGCCGCCCAAATCGATAAAGACCCCATATGAAGTAATGTTTTTCACAACACCTTCCAGTACTTGGCCTTTCTCCAGCTGACTGATGATTTCCTTCTTTTGTTCTTCTATATCTGCTTCGATCAAGGCTTTGTGCGATACCACCACATTTTTGAACTCGTGGTTGATCTTTACTACCTTGAACTCCATAGTTTTATTGACATATTGATCGTAGTCCCGTATTGGCTTGACATCGATTTGAGATCCGGGCAAGAAAGCCTCTATTCCAAAAACGTCGACAATCATACCGCCTTTAGTCCTACATTTCACAAAACCACTAACAACTTCTTCTTTGTCATGGGCTTTGTTAACGCGTTCCCATGCCATAATGGTCCTAGCTTTTCTATGGGAAAGTACCAATTGTCCGCTCTTATCCTCACGGATGTCAATGAGTACCTCTACTTTGTCGCCTACTTTAAGTCCTGGATTGTATCGAAACTCATTTAAGGAAATAACGCCTTCAGATTTTGCATTGATGTCGATAATAGCCTCACGATCCGTTAGGTATACGACCGTACCTTGCACTACTTCGGCATCGGCAGTATCCACAAAGTTTTCGGCTACGAGCTCTTCAAATTCCTTTAATTTGGTGTCATCAACACGTTCGATGCCCTGTTCGTATTTGTCCCAATCAAAGTTTTCCAAAAATTCCTTAGGATCTTGGACAGGTGCTACGATTTCCTTTTCTTTTACCTCCGTAATTTCTTCTACTTCGGCGATTGCTTTTTTTTCAGCCATTTGCTGCTTAAAATTTGTATTCTACGACGCTACAAGAGTCAAACAATTATCGCAGAAGATGTTATTGGCTTTTAATTAGTCCCTTTTCCTCTTGATTCTTCGTAAAAAAGGTTTGCAAAAATACAATATTATTATGTTTTAACCTATTCTAAATCACTTTAGGTTCCAATAATTCCACAATTTTAAGCGAAGCGCCATAATTTACTCGCAGAATCACTATCTTCCGGTCTTAAATATTAACCGTTAAAATAGATTAATTATGAGTGTTAAAGCAAAGTACCAAGGCGTTTTGAGCCTAGGTGAAAAATTAGGTATAAAAGATGGAAACGTCACTGAAGAAGGTGGGGTATTAAAAATAAAGGGGGTTGCGAAAACGCCCTATGAAAAAGATCTTCTTTGGGATAAAATAAAGGAATTGGGTGGACAATCCCCCTCAGATATAAAGGCAAATATTACCGTAGCTGACGGTTCTGTATACCACAGACATGTGGTAAAAGGAGGTGAGTCTTTAAGTAAGATTGCAAAACACTATTATGGTGATGCCATGAAGTACAAGCAAATCTTTGCTGCCAATACAAATATTTTAAAAAATCCGGATATCATCCATCCCGATCAGGAATTGGTTATCCCTAACCTATAATTACAAACCATCAAATGGCCAAAGGACGTTTTGAAAACGTCCTTTTTTTATGGCCTATGCTGTCTTTTCAATAATGCGAAGGGCGAAATGATACATGCGATCGAATTGTTCTTCAAGTCCCATGTCGGTATTGTCGAACATAATGGCATCCTCGGCTTTTTTTAAGGGTGAAAATTCGCGGTTTGAATCAATATGATCTCTTTCAAGTACATTTTTTAGGACCTCATTGTAAGATACCTTTTCTCCTCTTTCCAATAGTTCCTTATACCGCCTTGCGGCCCTAGCATCAGCCGACGCCGTCATGAATATTTTGAGTTCAGCCTCTGGAAAAACAACAGTGCCAATATCACGACCATCCATTACAATTCCTTTCTCGCGACCCATTTTCCGTTGCATTTCCACCAATTTATGTCGTACCTGTTCTATTTCTGCAATTCTGCTGACATAATTAGATACTTCGAGCTTGCGAATTTCCTGCTCCACGTTTTCTTCACCAAGGAACATTTCTGCGTAGCCCAAGGCCTTATTAAATACAAATTTTAAGGGTATTTTGGGTAATAATTTAACCAAGGCCTCCGTATTATCCCTTGCATTACCAATAAAGCCCTGGCGTAAGGCGAACAGTGTAACCGCACGGTACATGGCCCCAGTATCAATATAAACATATCCCAAGGATTTCGCCAATTGTTTGGCAATAGTACTCTTTCCTGTAGAGGAATACCCATCTATAGCTATGGTAATTTTTCCCATTGTCCAAAAATAGGTAGAAAAATAAAGGGTACTCCTTAAAACTCAATTAATTCGACTATTGTAAAAAGTAGTTCGGGGCACCTAGAGCAACTTGGCATTCTTGACCTTTTGAGCGGTTAATGCCAACTCCACTACCTCATGCATATCGGTGACATAATGAAATTTCAATCCTTTCAGGTATTCTTGCTTGATTTCCAATATATCCTTTTCATTGTCTTTGCTAAGAATAATCTCTTTGATTCTTGCCCGCTTGGCAGCCAGGATTTTTTCTTTGATTCCTCCAACGGGAAGTACCCTGCCCCTCAAGGTAATCTCCCCTGTCATGGCCAAACTCTTTTTTACCTTGCGTTGGGTGAAAAGTGATACCAACGAAGTAAGCATTGTAATTCCCGCACTGGGCCCATCTTTCGGAGTTGCACCTTCAGGCACATGAATGTGAACGTTGTAATTCTCAAAAACCTCCGGGTCAATCCCAAATCGATCTGCATTCGATTTTATGTACTCCATAGCAATGGTGGCAGACTCTTTCATTACTTTACCAAGATTTCCAGTAATGTTTAGTTGTCCCTTTCCCTTGGATAATATCGATTCAATAAAAAGGATATCCCCACCCACGCTGGTCCAGGCCAAACCGGTCACCACCCCTGCAACCTCATTATTTTCATATTTGTCCCGTTCCAGACGCGGCGGCCCTAAGATTTTCTCCACATCAATATTGCCGATCCTTACCTGATATGCTTCTTCTACCGCGATAGATTTCGCGGCGTAACGGACCATTTTTGCAATTTGCTTTTCTAAGGCACGCACTCCCGATTCACGGGTATAACCCTCTACTATTTTTTCCAGTTGTGGCTTTCCAATTTTGAGGTGTTTGGGCGCGAGTCCGTGTTCTTTTAATTGCTTGGGCAACAGGTGACGCTTGGCAATTTCTACTTTTTCTTCGATGGTATAGCCAGTAACATTGATAATTTCCATTCGATCTAGCAAAGCAGGTTGAATGTTCGATAAATTATTGGCGGTTGCAATAAACATCACTTTCGATAGATCAAACCCAACTTCCAAAAAATTATCGTGAAACTCGCTGTTCTGCTCCGGATCCAAAACCTCTAACATAGCAGAAGAGGGATCGCCCTGATGTCCGTTCGAAAGTTTATCTATCTCATCCAAGATAAAGACAGGGTTCGAGGTCCCGGCCTTTTTAATACTCTGCACGATCCTGCCAGGCATCGCCCCTATATAGGTTTTTCGATGTCCGCGTATTTCGGCCTCATCCCGCAGGCCCCCAAGCGACATTCGCACGTACTCCCTGCCCAGGGCCTCGGCAACCGATTTGCCCAAGGAAGTTTTTCCTACCCCGGGAGGCCCATACAAACATAGGATCGGAGATTTCATGTCGTTTCTAAGTTTCAGAACGGCCAAATATTCAATAATCCTTTTCTTTACATCTTCTAGACCATAGTGATCTCTATCTAAAATTTTCTGGGCGCGTTTTAAGTCGAACTTATCTTTTGAAAATTCGTTCCATGGCAGGTCCAAAAACAGGTCCAAATAATTTCTTTGGATGGAGTACTCTGCCACTTGGGGATTCATCCGTTGAATTTTGGCCAACTCCTTATCGAAATGATCGGACACCTTGGCATCCCATTTTTTTTTCTTTGCCCTAAGCTGCATCTCCTGTACTTCCTCATCGTATGAAACCCCGCCCAGTTCTTCTTGTATGGTCTTCATTTGCTGGTGCAAGAAATATTCGCGTTGTTGCTGATCCATATCAGTACGCACTTTTGACTGGATGACATTTTTCAGCTCCAATTTTTGCAATTCAACATCCATGTGCTTTAAAGTGGCCAACGCGCGCTTTTTTAGGCTATTGATTTCCAAAAGCTCCTGTTTCTCTTCAACCGAAAGATTTAAGTTAGAGGATACAAAATTAATCAAGAACGAATTGCTCTGGATATTCTGAATCGCAAAAGACGCTTCGCTGGGAATATTGGGATTGTTTTTTATGATCTTGATGGCAAGATCTTTAAGGGTATCGATAATGGCAGAAAATTCCTTATCCCCTTCCAAAGGTCGCACTTCCTTGGTCTCTCGTATAGTGGCCGTCATGTAGGGCTTTCTGGTAAGTACCTCCGCAATTTCGAATCTTTTTTTGCCTTGGATAATTACGGTGGTGTTACCGTCGGGCATCTGGAGAACCCTCAGTATTTTGGCGACAGTGCCCAACGTATTTATATCTTTTACATCAGGGTTTTCTGTATTCTCATCCTTTTGTGAAACCACACCGATCACCTTTGCACCGTTGTTGGCGTCCTTTATCAAACTGATGGATTTGTCCCGTCCGGCAGTAATAGGGATGACCACCCCTGGAAAAAGTACAGTATTCCTAAGTGGAAGGATCGAAAGTGTTTCTGGTAAACTTTCGTTGTTCATTTGCTCTTCATCCTCCGCGGTCAACAAGGGAATCAATTCTGCATCCTCGTCGAAGGTATGCAGCGACATATTGTCAAAATTTGAAAATTTGGAATCTCCCATATAATTATTTCGGTCATTCTGTCATTAATACAACAGAAATCAAATTCGTTAATATCCATGAAAACCTTAATCACAGAAGGCAATGACATATTCTGTGGCCGTCAATAGGTTTTTTTCAAAATATTAGGACAATAGTTGTGCCAATCGCAATAAATGAAAAAACCTTTAGGGGTTAATTGTTAAATTCCATCATAACAATTGTGCCAGTAGGAAATAAATGATTCAGCAAAATAAAATCTATGATCCAAATATTGATTATTTAAACCATCGAACTGTAACAATCGCTAACTTAATTCATCTTTTAATTAAACCATTATCCTTTTGAGCCACAAAAGTGAACATATTGATACATTGATAAAATGGTGTATCGATGGGAAACAGAACGCCCAGCTGGAAGTCTATAATCGCTATTATAAGGCCATGTACAACACTGCGCTTCGCATCGTCAAGAACAGTGCGGAAGCCGAAGATATCATGCAGGAATCGTTTTTGAGCGCGTTTACGAAACTGCAATCATTCAAAGGGGAAGTTACTTTTGGATCCTGGTTAAAAAGAATTGTGGTGAACAACAGTATCTATCATTACAGAAAGCAACAGAAAAAAAATGAGGTTGACCTAGAAGATGTAATGTACAAGGTCGAAGATAACGACGGGGTCACTTCCGATCATGAGTTTACAGCACTAAGGGCTCAAAAGGTGATGGAAACCATGAAACAGTTGAGCGACAAATACAGAGTTTCTTTGACCTTACATTTAATCGAAGGTTATGATTACGAAGAAATAAGTGCCATTATGGATATGAGTTATGCAAATTGCAGAACCACAATTTCAAGGGCCAAAGAAAGTTTAAGACAAAAAATAATAAATGCATAATAATGGAAAAAGAAAGTTTAGAAAATCTATTTGAAAAACTAAGGGGCACCTTCGATACCGAAGAACCTACCCCTGGTCATCAAGACAGATTTTTGGAAAAATTGAACGCTTCTAAAGGAATAGTGGGAATCAATTCGAAGCGCATATCTTGGCGGAAGCCCCTATCCATAGCAGCTTCTGTGGTGATTCTGGTCGCTATCGGTATTGGGACATTCAAACCTCAACCCACTTTGGATCAGCAGGTCGCATCGATTTCACCTGAGGTTTCCAATAGTCAAATTTACTTCGCCGGCCTCATTGAGGAACAGGTGAAACAGTTAGAAAGTGAGAGCACGCCTGAAACAAAGCAGATCATCGATGACACGATGGGGCAGCTCAAAAAATTAGAAAACAACTACAGACAATTAGAGCAAGATCTTTTAAGCGGTGGTAACAGTAAACTGATCCTCAGTGCCATGATCAACAATTTTCAAACCCGGATCAACTTGCTCCAAGATGTCCTAGAAAACATAGAAAATATTAAAAAGTTAAAAAATTATAGTGATGAAAACCAAACTATTTAAATATACCGCTCTATTGTTTATGACATTCCCTCTTTTGCTCTGTGCGCATGATGGAAACCTAAACGGAAGGTACACGAAGGAAAAAACGATAAAAAAAGAATTTAAGGTGAATCCTGATGCGATGCTCAAAGTGAGTAATAGCTATGGAAACCTTAACATTACCTCCTGGAACGGAAATAAGGTAATTATAGAGGTGCAGATAAAGACGAACGGTAACAACGAGGAAAAAGTCCAAAAGAAGTTGGATGAAATTACCGTAGATTTCGAAAGCAGTAGCAACATGGTTTCCGCCAAAACAAACTTCAATTCCAAGAAGGATGGATGGGGATGGGGTGGTTCCGGCAATGTAAATATGCAGGTAAACTATGTAATCAAGGTGCCTGTTAAAAACAGTGTTCAATTGAACAATGACTATGGGAGCATTATTTTAGACCGCATTGACGGCCACGCAAAAATCGACTGTGATTATGGCCGATTGGAAATCGGGGAACTGCATGGTAGGAACAACCAGTTAAGTTTCGATTATACTTCCAATTCGACCATAGGCTATATGAACAGTGGGGAAATAGATGCCGACTATTCTGGGTTCACGATCGAGAAGGCAGGAGACCTCATAATCAAGGCCGATTATACGAACGGTAGCGTGAAACAAATGGGCAGTCTTGAATATTCCTGTGATTATGGTAAACTTGAAATTGGCGAAGCGAAAAATATATCAGGGGATGGAGATTATATCAGTGTGCAATTGGGCACCATTCACGGTAATGTCGATCTCAAAGCTGACTATGGGTCTTTAAAAATAAGCAAACTTGCCCCCGATGCGGGTAATGTGACTATAAATTCCAATTATACAGGTGTTAAGATTGGATATGATGCCAATTACAATTTCGATTTTGAGATCAACACTTCCTATGCGGGGGTGAGTGGCAAAGAAGATTTTGAAATCAAAAACAGCAGCGAAAAATCGTCAAGCAAGTATTACAAAGGATATTATGGTAGTGCCAACAGTGGAAATCGCATCACCCTATCAAGCGATTATGGGGGCATTACATTTTTCAAAAATTAAAACATCAATCTGCCCCGGGTAAAATCGGGATTAAAAACAAAAACCATGAAACATTTATTGAGCCTGAGTTTAATAGTATTAATGACCACCAATTGCTCCGCACAATGGGGGAAAAAAATCAATGGCAACGGTAAAACGGTAAGTATAGAACGGAGCGTTGGCGATTACGATGGGATATCGGTGTCGGGTTGGTTCGATGTAAATCTGGTGGACGGTAACGAGGGAGACCTGGTCTTAAAAGGAGAGGAAAATCTTTTGGAGCATATTGTTACTGAAGTTGAAAACGGTAAATTGGTCATCAAGGTAGAGAAAGGGTATAACCTGAAACCTTCCAGCTGGAAAGAGGGCATCGTTATTACAGTACCGGTAGATCAAATCGATGCCGTTATTTTATCGGGCTCGGGTGACATTGTGGGTAAAAAGACCCTTAAATCGAAGGATTTCAAGACCACCATGTCTGGCTCGGGAGATATTACATTGGACGTCGATTCCGAAACCATGACCGCAAGTATGTCCGGATCTGGAGATATGAACCTCAGCGGAAAAACTGGAACATTCGAAGCGACCATCTCTGGTTCCGGCGATATCAAAGCTTATGATTTGGAGGCCGATAATGTAGAGGCTACCGTATCCGGATCAGCCGACATAAAAGTTACGGCCCGGGAAATGTTAAAGGCGAGGGTATCGGGTTCAGGGGATATCAGTTATAGGGGGAATCCCAAAAAAATTGACACCAAAACATCTGGTTCAGGGGATATCACCAAAGGATAAAAAACATATTTTACCAAAAGCAAAACAATCAAAAAGCGAACCAATCAATGCCCCTCATCCGCAGGGGCTTTTTTATTGACACGCATCAACAACAACATACCAATAAGAAAAAAGAGCCCAAGAAAAAAGGTAGCGTCTCGCATACTTCCAGTAAGCTGGGCAATAAAACCATACATAAAGGTACCTATCACGATCCCAATTTTCTCGGCAACATCATAAAAACTAAAAAATGAGGTGGTATCGGTGGTTTCGGGTATGAACTTGGAATAGGTCGACCTAGACAAAGCTTGTATACCCCCCATAACCAGCCCGACGCATCCGGCAGCAATATAAAAATCGATTGGATCGATGATAAAAAAGGCATAGATACATATAAATACCCAGAGCAAGTTTACGACAATCAGGGTTTTTATATTTCCGAATTCTTTTGAGGCCCTAGCCGTGGCGTTTGCCCCTAGTATGGCTACTAGTTGAATTACCAAAATGCTAACGATCAAGCCTGTTGTCCTTTCATTATCGGAACCCCAGTTAACTTCCTCTTCCCCAAAATAGGCCGCAATCAACATAACGGTCTGGACTGCCATACTGTATACGAAAAACGCCCCTAAATATCGCTTTAATCTGGTTTCCGAACCCAATCTGATCCATACACTTTTAAGTTCTTTGAAACCATTAAGTACAATATGGGTTCGTTTCCCCTCCTTCTTATATCCTTTAGGTAGGTGGTAGAATGTATATTGGGCGAAAATGATCCACCAAATGCCAACGGTTATGAAGGAATATTTCATCGCCTTGATTTCTGCGGCTTCACCGGCATCGGAAACAATACCAAAATAATCGGGTTTCATGACCATTGCCAAGTTGAGCAATAGTAGTAGCACGCTCCCGATATAGCCTAACGAAAAACCTTTGGCACTGACTTGGTCTTGTTGCTCCTCGAAAGCCACATCGGGCAAGTAGGAGTTATTGATGGCAAAACTTACCCAAAACCCGACCAGGCCGAAAAAATAGCAAATGAGCCCTGGGTAAATATTCTCCAAAGAGAACCAATAGAGGCCAATACAGGACAATCCGCCCAGGTAACAAAAGAATTTCATGAATACCTTTTTGTTCCCTAAATAGTCTGCGATTCCTGATAAAAGTGGGGTAATAATGGCAATGAATACAAAGGCGCAGGAGGTAGCATAACTAATCAGCGGGGCACGGGAAATCTCACCCCCAAAAACCATAACTTTTTCAACTCCGGATATCCGGAAAAGAGCGCCATAAAAAATGGGGAAAATAGCCGAGGCGATCACCAAACTGTACACAGAGTTGGCCCAATCATAAAATGCCCAGGCATTCAATAATTTTGTACTCCCCTTGATCGGTGCTGATCTGGCCATTTAGAAAGAAAACCGATCGCTTAGCTGCGATCGGCCGTTTGATATCGTTGTTATTAAAACAAGACTATTGAAAAGTGGTCACTCCAAACTTTTTGGCCTCCTGTTTTGCCAATGGTGCCCAGTCCGTCAAATTTTGAATACGCGTGTCATTCGAGGGGTGGGTGCTAAGGAACTCCGGCGGTGCTTGTCCACCACTTTTTGCTTTCATCCTTTTCCAAAGTTGAGCGGCCTCATCGGGGTTATACCCTGCAATGGCCATAATTTGGAGACCAATACGGTCTGCCTCGGTCTCATGGCTCCTACTGAAAGGAAGCATCAATCCAACCGTAGAACCAAGTCCGTAGGCCTGGTTGAAGGTATTCCTTGCTTGGTCATCTTTGATGGCAATATTGCCAGCAACGGCCCCAAGTTGCTGCAAAGTACCCGCACTCATACGCTGTGCACCATGGTCGGCAAGGGCGTGGGCCACTTCATGGCCCATTACTACGGCCACCCCAGTTTCGGTCTGTGTAATGGGAAGTATTCCTGTATAAAACACAATCTTACCTCCCGGCATACACCAAGCATTTACCGTCTCATCTTTGACCAAGTGATATTCCCATTTATAATCCTTCAGATAGCCAGCATATCCATTGGCCGATAGCCATCTTTCGGCCGCAGAGGAGATCCGCTGACCAACCTTTGTGATCATTTGTGCGTCAGCACCACCGTCCACCACATTGTTTTCGGACAAAAACTGGTCGTACTGGGCAAAGGCCATGGGGAAAATCTGACTATTGGGATAAAAATTCAGAACCTTTTTGCCTGTAAAGGGATTGGTCTTGCATGAGGCCACACCCAAAAATATTGCTAGAACTAAAATATATTTTTTCATTTTAAATCGTGTTTAGTCCTTGAAAATACAAAATTTACTTGCCAGTTAAGTGGAGTGTTGTAAAATTTTTGTCCACCACTATAGAGTTATTACCGTTTAGCTTTAGGTCTTTCAAGGCTACTCTTTCACTATCAACCATTATGCCATCTATTTTGAAGGGTAAACCGTGAAACTTAAAATGAAACGATTCATACTCAGTAATAAACGCGCCATCTTTATGCTGTTGAATGATCAATTCTTTTGTTTTCCCCATGAGTTTGAAATTTCTCAAGCTAAATTTCCCTTGGGTATAATCGAAGCCTTCCTTGCTATCTTCATAGACCATAGAGTTTTCGACACCTTCTTTAAAATAAACGTCGAGCAATAATTCTTCAATTCTTTTTTCCCCAACATACTGTTGAACGGGGTACTTTGGAATGATGGCGCCTTCTTTGATAAATAAAGGCATCTTATCAAGATCGGCGGCCACCCACTTTTCTTTGCCTCCTACAACGGTTTCTTCGGTCCAATAGTTATACCATTTTCCCTTAGGAATGTACATTCGTCTTCCCTGCGCATTTGGCTCCTGAATCGGGCAAACTAAAATTTGCTCGCCAAAAATGAATTCATCGGTCCTAAAATGTGTTTGGGTATCCGCTTGGTCATAATGTACCAAAGACTGTAGCATTGGAATATTATCCTTGCAATACTTATAGAACATGGTATATAAATAAGGTAACAATTGATAACGAAGTTCGATGAATTTCCGGACGATATCCGTTACCTCTGTGCCAAACGACCATGGTTCTTGATCGCCGTGATCCCCACTGGAATGTACCCTACAGAATGGGTGAAAGACCCCCAATTGTATCCATCGCGCAAAAAGTTCGCCATTGGGTTGTTCGGCAAAACCCCCAATATCAGATCCCGCGAACGAGTAACCGCTCATGCACATGCGCTGCATCTGTACATTCGCGATCCACAAGTGTTCCCAAGTGGCGACATTATCGCCCGTCCAGGTCGATGAATAACGCTGGGTACCTGAGAAGGCTGCTCTTGTAATCACGAATGGTCGCTTGGGATAGACATATTTCTTAACGCCTTCATAGGTGGCCCTCACCATTTGCATCCCATAAACATTATGCGCTTTTCGATGGGTACAATGATGGCCATCATAATTATGCCGGGTGTCCAAGGGAGCCGTTTTGGAGGGTACCTCCATAACAGCCGGTTCGTTCATGTCGTTCCAGACAGCATCAACACCCAAGTCGGCCATAAATTCTTTGTAGAGGCCGCCCCACCATTCACGGACTTTCGGGTTCGTAAAATCAGGAAAATTACAATCCCCTGGCCAGACCTTTCCGTGCATATTGGGACCATCACCGCGTTTGCAGAAATAGCCCTTTTTCAGTGCTTCATTATATACCCAATAATCTTTGTCGATTTTAATTCCGGGATCGATCATTATTACGGTCTTGAATCCATCCGCCTTCAATTCCTTCATCATTCGCTTTGGATCGGGAAAAAGCTTCTTGTCCCAAGTGAAACATCGAAATCCGTCCATATAATCAATATCCAGATAAATGGCATCACAAGGTATCTTTAAATCCCTAAACTGCTTTGCAATTTCCTTGACCCTGCTTTCTGGAAAATAGCTCCATTTAGATTGATGGTAGCCCAACGCCCACATCGGTGGCAATTCGGGCGTTCCGGTCAAATCGGTATAGAGTCTAACTACCTTCGATATTTCAGGGCCATAAAAGAAATAATAATTCATTTCTCCCCCTTCGGCCCAAAAACTCGTCACATTGCGACGTTCATGCGCAAAATCGAAATGCGAATGAAAGGTGTTGTCAAAGTAAATCCCGTAGGCCCTGTTATTGTGTAGTCCAATGTAAAAAGGTATGGCCTTGTACAACGGGTCCTGATCCTTGCCATAGGCATATTGGTCGGTTACCCAATTACTCACTCTTTTGCCCTTGAGGTTCAAGTGGGTGGCTTTGTCGCCCATCCCATAAAAACTTTCACCCGTTTGGGTAATCTTGCTCATTTTTACGGTATTGCCCCCGTATTCATAATTTTCTTCCCAGTGGAACCCAATTTCATCTTCATTGAAGATATTTCCTTCCAAATCGGCAATTTGTATTCTAAGGGTCGCTTTGTCAACCAAAATCTTGACCCTCGTGGTCTCGATATAGTACTCCTTTTTGGTTTCTGTCACCTCTAATCGATTGTAACCCCTACTGGCGTCTTCGCTTATGGCATATGAAAAATCAGGTTCAAAAGTTAGGCCGGTAGCATACCTAAACCGAATGGTACTGTTGCGCATCACCGTAATTTGCAAGATCACCCCATTTTCAGTGGTGAAATACAATTTATCGGTGTCCTGCTTAAAATCAATAATTTGGTTGGGGTAAAGATTGCCCTTGTATTCAAGTTCAGTGTTGGTAATCATAGACTGGTTTCAATTGTAAGCCGCAAAAAAAAGAATTTAATACTTAATTACGAAAAGATATCCTCTGGAATTGATGACAATTGCATTTTCATCGACCAACGCTACCTAAAAATAACAATTCCCAAAGGAGGAATAGTCATTTCAATGGATTTATCATATCCGTGCCAAGGCTTATTGGTCAATTTGGAGATTTTGGAATCTGTACCGCCACCGCCATATTTCTGCGCATCGCTATTAAAGATTTCCTTCAATGTACCTGATTTCTTTGGAAGTCCGATACGATACTTTGCCCTTGGGACGGGAGTCATATTACAGGCAATATAAATATCGTTTTTCGGATCATTACCTTTACGTATGTAGGTCAGAACGCAATTCTCGTGGTCTCCATAATCGATCCATTGAAAACCTTCAGGGCTAAATTGTTTTTCATATAAGGCAGGTTCTGATTTATATAGTTTGTTCAAATCTTTAATGGTTTCCTGGATGCCATTATGAACTGCATATTCGGTTAGGTGCCAATCGAGACTTTGTTGGAAATTCCACTCAGATGTTTGCCCGAATTCTCCGCCCATAAAGATCAGATTGGTACCTGGATGCGTGAACATGTACCCAAAAAGCAAACGTAAATTTGCAAATTGTTGCCATTCGTCCCCTGGCATTCTATAAACAAGCGATTTTTTTCCATAGACCACTTCATCATGGGAGAAGGGGAGCATGAAATTTTCGGTGAAGGCATAGGTCATGCTAAAGGTGAGATCGTTCTGATGGTATTTTCGATAGACCGGCTCTTTCTTAAAGTATTCCAGGGTATCGTGCATCCATCCCATCATCCATTTCATGCCAAAGCCCAATCCACCAAGGTAAACTGGCTTGGAAACTCCGGTAAAAGCGGTAGATTCTTCTGCAATCATCTGCACATCGGGAAAGTTCTCATAGACCGTTTCGTTAAGCTCACGAATCAAGCTAAGTGCTTCCAAATTTTCATTGTTTCCATACATATTTGGCTCCCATTCCCCTTCATCACGGGAATAATCCAAATAAAGCATCGAGGCAACCGCATCGACGCGCAATGCGTCAGCGTGGAATTGTTCCAACCAGAACATCGCATTGCTGATCAAAAAGGCACGCACCTCATTTCTTCCATAGTTAAAAATGAGACTCTTCCAGTCGGGATGGTACCCCCTTCTTCTATCTGGATGCTCATATAGATGGGATCCGTCGAAGAAACCAAGACCATGGGCATCCTCTGGGAAATGGGAGGGAACCCAATCCAAAATGACGCCAATGTCGTTTTGATGCAGCGCATCCACAAGATATTTGAATCCTTGGGGTTCCCCAAACCTGGAAGTAGGGGCAAAATATCCGGTCAACTGATACCCCCATGAAGGGTCATAAGGGTATTCCATGATGGGCATAAACTCTACGTGGGTAAAGCCCATTTCCTTTACATAATTGACAAGGTCAACAGCCAATTCACCATAGGACAAAAATTCATTATCGGCACCGCGCTTCCAAGAACCAAGATGCACTTCATAGACCGAATAGGGGGCATCCAAGGCATTTTTGGATTTCCTTCCATCCATCCATTTTTTATCCTTCCATTCGTAATTAGCGTCCCAAATTATGGAAGCCGTGTTAGGTGGCAATTCACAATAACGAGCGAAGGGATCAGCCTTTTCCGTTACCACCCCGTGGTTATTGGAGTGTATACGGTATTTATAAATTTCTCCTGAAATGATACCAGGAACGAAACCTTCCCAAATACCACTACCGTCCCATCGAACATTTAATTGATAATCCTCCTCCTGCCAATGGTTAAAGTTACCAACCACCGCTACCGACCTTGCAGTAGGCGCCCAAACAGCAAAGTAAGTGCCCTTGACACCCTTAACTTCTATAGGGTGGGAGCCCAACTTCTCATAAAGCTTGAAATGTTTACCAGATTTGAAAAGGGCAATATCGAAATCTGTGAATAGACTGTGAACGATTACTTTAGACATGGCACTGGTTATTTCGGCAAAACTAATCAACTTTGGTCAAAATATGCAATATTGGTTTATAACTTTGGATAAGATGTGAAAATCAATCCTTTAATTTGTTAAAAAATCAAAAGTGGAACGCTTTTTGAAATCAATATTAAAAATTGACCCTATTTCCTAAGGGGACCACAAACTAAAATAAGTACAAATGAAAAAAGCAGCATCGATTTTCGGCACAATTTTGACTTTAATTATAACCTCATGTGTAGGTCCAGAAGGACCTCCAGGTTTTGATGGATTTGACGGTAGAGACGGACAGGATGGACTTGATGGTATCAACATTCTGGGAACGGTCATTGATATCGAGGGCGATTTTACCCTCGCCAATGAATACAGTATATTCTTTGATTTTCCCCAAACCATAGAAGTATTCGAGACCGATGTGGTCTTGGTGTACCTACTTTGGGAACAGACCCAAGATGGCAACGGCCAACCTGTAGACGTTTGGAGGTTAATGCCCCAGACCCGGATATTGAACCAGGGATTGTTACAATATAACTATGACCATACTTTTTTGGATGTGCGTCTTTTTTTAGAGGCCGATTTCGATCTGGGCACCTTACCAGCGGGTGACACCGATAACCAAGTCTTCCGCATAGCAGTTATTCCTGCGGAGGCGTTGGCAGGTTCAAAATTGGATCGATCGAATGTTGCGGCGGTCATGCAATCGTTGGGCATTCAGGAAAAAGATGTTCAGAAAATAAAATTGAATTGATAGCACGCTTTAATAGATAAATACTACCCTGTCTTCCGTTGGAAACAGGGTTTTTTTGGTACAATTTCCAATCCTTTGAAAGGGATCAATCACAAGGTCGACCAATATCAAAATAAAAATGATGATCAAGAAAATGATAATAGGAATGTGTGTGTGTTTTGTAGGATGCAAAGGCAATACACAAGAAAAAAAGTTGACTGAAGCAAAAACAGCTAAAATTGAAAGTACCGAATCTACTTTCAAAGTCTCAAAAACTGAAGCGGAATGGCAAAAAGAATTGTCACCCACCGAGTTTTATGTTCTTAGAAAGGCGGGTACCGAAAATCCGTTTAGCAGCGACTTGTTGAACAACAAGGCAAATGGCGTTTATGTATGTGCTGCTTGTGGTACAGAACTTTTCGAGAGCAAATACAAATTCGATTCGGGGACAGGCTGGCCCAGTTTTGATCGCGAGGTCAAAGGAAATGTGGCGTTTGATGTAGACCATAAGATCGGCTACAAAAGAACCGAAGAACACTGTGCCACTTGTGGCGGCCATTTGGGGCATGTTTTCGATGATGGCCCAAGTGAAAGCACTGGGCAAAGACATTGCATCAATGGTGCGGCCTTACATTTTGTACCCAAGGCCCAATAGAAGTTGTGTTCAGTAAATATGTGAAGCATAATCATAGGCCAATGTGCCTGTGTTCTGCCGACTTTTTACATCACTCTCTTCGCCTCTTCCCAAAAAACATCCATCTCCGCAAGCGTCATCTCTTTGAGGGGCTTTCCGATTGCCTTTGATTTTCCCTCAAGATATTGGAAGCGCTTGATAAACTTTTTATTGGTACGCTCTAGGGCGTTCTCAGGATCGATATCCAGGAATCTGGCATAATTGACCATGGAGAAGAGTACATCCCCGAATTCGGCCTCCATTCGTTCTCGATCACCCAGGACTACTTCCTCTTGAAATTCATTTAATTCCTCCTGTACCTTATTCCAAACCTGTTCCGGCTTTTCCCAGTCAAAACCCACTCCAGCCACTTTATCCTGTATCCTATTGGCTTTTACCAAAGCTGGCAGACCCATGGGCACTCCTTCCAAAACGCTTTTTTTACCTTCTTTTAGTTTTATGTTTTCCCAATTGCGCTTTACCTCTTCCTCATCCTGAACTTTCACATCCCCATAAATATGTGGGTGCCGGTTGACCAGTTTTTCACAGATATCGTTACACACATCTGCCATATCGAAGTCCTGGGTCTCACTCCCTATCTTGGCGTAAAAAACGATATGCAACAGGACATCCCCCAATTCTTTTTTAACTTCCATCAAATCATGGTCCAAAATGGCATCTCCCAACTCGTAGGTTTCCTCAATGGTCAAATGCCTTAAGGTCTCCATGGTTTGCTTTTTATCCCAAGGGCACTGGGCGCGGAGTTCATCCATGATGGTCAATAATCGGTCAAAGGCCTTTAATTGTTCCTGTCTGGAGTTCATAAAAATGGATTTGGACAAAAGTACAAATCGATATGCTTGTGCCACCAGAAGGGAACCAACTATTTTTTTCCCTGGGTGAAAATCCGCCCTTTCCCATATTTTTAATTACATTTAGTTGCCCATTGACCAAATTACCTTGGGCTTATTGAACATACGAAAACACCAATTCCTGATGCAAAACTCCTTGAGATATCTGCTTGTATTTTTTCTTTGCACCCTTCAATTGGGTGCCCAGGACCTATCGGAAAAGGCGAACGCTTTTTTAGACCTTTTATCCGATGAACTGAGTTCAAAAGCACAATTCACATTGGGCGATGAAGAGCGCTTCAACATGAATTATATTCCCATTGATCGTAAGGGTCCCACCTTTCACGATTTTGACGAGGTTCAAAAGAATGCAGCGCTGGAATTGTTACGAGCTTCGATCAGTCAAGTCGCTTATGATAAGGTAATGGAGATCCGTGAACTCGAAAAAGTGCTAAGAATTATTGAAAACAACGACGCCAAAATGTCGGATGGTCGACCGCGCCGAGACCCCTTAAACTATCATTTTTGCATCTTCGGAAAACCGTCCCCGAATGAGGCCTGGGGATGGCGTTTTGAAGGACATCATATTTCGTTGAATTTTACTTCAATGGATGGCAACCTCACTTCTGCAACACCCTTCTTTTTTGGTACCAACCCAGGAATCGTAAAAATAGAGGAGCAAAGGGGCAAGCAGGTATTGCGCGCAGAGGCCGAACTGGGTCTTGAATTGATTAATTCCATGGCGCCAGATCAACTGAAAATCGCTAAGTTTTCGGAGAGTGCCCCTGAGGATATTATTACCACCAACCAAAGAAAGGTGGGGGGCATTGAAAAAAAGGGAATTACATATGCCGACCTCAAGGAGGATCAAAAAAAATTGTTCATGCGATTGTTGGATGTCTACATAGGCAATTACATATTCGAGTTTTCGGAGACTTTTCGTGAGAAAATCAAAAATGCAGGGTTGGAAAACTTAAACTTTGCCTGGGCGGGTGGCGTGCAAGAAGGTACCGGCACTTATTATAGGATCCACGGACCAATGTTATTGATCGAGTTCGATAATACCCAAAACGATGCCAACCATGTACATGTGGTCATCCGAGATCTGACAAACGACTATGCCGAAGATCTATTGCAACAACATTATGCGGAAAAACATTAAGGCACGCAAGAAACTGTATTCAAAAAAATTAGTTTGCCCGAACGAGAATACCCAAATCACAAAGTGAATATCAATAAGTCAGTACTTATAAAGTCATCATAAATAAACTCCATAACCAATGAGATCAAGAAGAGCCTTTATCCGTAAATCAGGAGCCTTGGTTGCGGGCACCATATTGTTACCCTCTTGCGCCTTCAGTACCAACAAAATTCAAAAATTTGGCGTGCAGTTGTACACATTCCGTGACGAAATGGCCAAAGATGCATTGGGTACGCTCGGGAAAATTGCTGACATAGGCATAAAGGAAATCGAGTCTGCCAAAAGTAAAAAGGGGCATTACTACGGACTTACCCCGCAGGATATGAAAAAAGCGTGTCATGATCTAGGAATGAAACTCATAAGTGGCCATGTTGCCTTGGACGAAAATTTTGAAAAAACCATGTACGAGGCAGTGACCAGTGGGCAGGAATACCTCATCTGTTCTTCGATGCCGACGAATGGTCAAACCATTGACAATTATAAACGGGTTGCGGAAGAATTTAATAAAGCCGGGGAAGCTTGCAACAAATTAGGCCTAAAATTTGGCTACCACAACCACGAATATGAATTTGAGTCCGATCAAGGAACGGTACTCTACGATGTGCTGCTCGACCATACCGAACCATCCCTTATGCACATGGAACTGGATCTCGGGTGGGTCATCATAGGTGGCAAAGACCCCTTGGACTATTTCAACAAATATCCTGGCCGCTTCCCATTATGGCATTTAAAGGATATGGACATGGATAAAAAACAAAGCACCGAGTTCGGAAAAGGGGGACTTGACATTGCAAGTATGATGGCCCATAAAGAAGCATCCGGGGTAAAGCATATTTTTATAGAACAAGAGGAGTATGCAGCTACGCCGTTGGAGAGCATGAAACACAATATGGAGTATTTGAACACACTTTAGTGTTTAGGCCAATCGAATGAAATCACCCCCATGACCAAAGCTACTGACCCTTATGCTTTATCTCCTGATAAAATAAAAGACCCACCTACCACATTTCGCGGGCGGCTAAAATTTCTTGGGCCTAGTTTTATTCTCTCAGCCTCCATTGTAGGTTCGGGCGAGTTGATCGCAACAACCACGCTTGGCGCGAAAGCGGGGTTTATCACCTTTTGGGTCATCATTGTGAGCTGCATTGTAAAAGTAGCGGTCCAATTGGAGTTTGGCAAACATACGATCCTCACTGGAGAAACCGCCATGCAGGCCTTTAATACTTTGCCTGGGCCGAGTTTCGGCAAGGCAAAATGGACCGTTTGGACCGTCTTTTTGGTTATGGCCATAAAATTGTTGCAGGTAGGCGGAATTGTCGGAGGGGTCGCCATCATTCTGAATATTATATCCCCTTCCTTAGATATCCCAGTTTATGCTTTTGGAATTGCGATCATTGTTGCTTTAATGGTCTATAGGGGATATTACAGTTATATCGAAGGACTGTCACTGGCCATGATCGGTCTTTTTACTCTTTTTACATTTTCTTCCCTTTATTTTTTACAATTCACTCCCTTTCAAATATCCTGGGGAGAGATTTGGAGCGGTTTACAATTTAATCTCCCGAGGGAAGCGTTGTTTGTTGCGTTTGGTGCCTTTGGTATTACAGGGGTAGGTGGCGATGAAATCATCCATTACAATTATTGGTGTTTGGAAAAGGGATATGCTGCTTATACAGGTAAGAATGATAATTCTGATGCATGGAAAAAAAGAGCGGATGGATGGATTAAAGTCATGAACCTCGATGCCATTATTGCCATGCTCGTTTATACCTCCGTGACCGCGGCATTCTATCTGCTCGGCGCAGCTGTATTGCACGCAACAGGCAAAATACCGGAGGGTTATGCCATGGTGGAGACCCTATCCGCAATGTACACCGAATCCCTGGGACCACTCGCCAAAACCGCCTTTTTAATAGGTGCATTTATCACCTTGTTTTCGACGCTCTTTGCGGCCTTGGCGGCATGGACAAGACAGATTTCAGATATTTTTGGCCAGATTGGATGGATCGATTTCGCCAATTTAAAGATCCGTAAAAGAACTGTTGCAATTTTAGCTTGGGTCATACCTACGCTTTGGGCCATATTGTTCGTCTTTATCAAATTACCGGTATTAATGGTCATTACAGGGGGCATTGTTGGGTCGTTCCTTTTGATTTTGGTAATTTACGCAGTAATCCATTTTAGATATGTAAGATTGAATCCTTTGTTTAAACCCGGATTTGTGTACGATTTGGTACTGTGGATAAGTATTCTTAGTATTATTGGAGTAGCCGCATTAGGAATTTATAAATTGTTTGGGCAGTGATCATTTGTGCAAAAATTCTTATTATATTTTTATGAAAACTATAGGTCTAGGCATATTACTTATTTTTAGTCTTTTGCTGGGTTGTTCCGCTCCGATGGGTTACGATGTGCTTATCAAAAACGGAAGGATCGTTGACGGTTCAGGGAAAGCACCTTATTTTGGTGATATCGGGATCAATGCAGATACCATTGCGGCCATTGGCGGGCTTGAAGATGCCACAGGAAAAATTGAAATAGATGCCGGTGGACTTTCGGTAGCTCCCGGATTTATCAATATGTTGAGTTGGGCCAATGAGTCCTTGATCGAAGATGGACGTTCCCAAGGAGACATTCGTCAGGGCGTAACTTTGGAGGTGATGGGGGAAGGACATTCAATGGGTCCTCTGAATGCGGCCATGAAGAAGGAAATGACTGAAGAACAGGAAGATATAAAATATGCTGTTTCTTGGACAAGTTTGGGCGAATACTTAAACTTTTTGGAGGCCAAAGGGGTATCCACCAATATTGCATCCTTTGTGGGCAACGGTACGGTGAGGGAGTACGTTATGGGCTATGAAAATAGGGTGCCCACTCCGACTGAAATGGACACCATGAAACGACTCGTTAAGCAAGCGATGGAAGAAGGGGCGGTTGGACTATCGACCTCCTTGATCTACGTGCCCAGTGGCCATGCCAAGACCGAAGAGATCATTGAACTGGCCAAAGTGGTTTCGGCATACGACGGGATGTACATATCCCACATTAGGGATGAGGAAGGCAAGTTGTTAGAAGCGGTACAGGAGTTGATCGACATTTCAGAGGCAGCTAAGGTTCGCGCTGAGATCTATCATTTTAAAGCTTCTGGTACTGCAAACTGGCACTTATTGGACAGTGCCATTCAATTGGTCGAAACTGCAAGGAAAAAAGGGTTGCCCATCACTACCGATATGTATACCTATAATGCCAGTTCCACCGGCCTCAATGTAGTACTGCCCGCTTGGGCAAAGGAAGGGGGACATAGTGCCACCATGAAATTGATCGAAGATCCCAAGAAACGTCAAAAAATGATGGCGGAAATCGATTTCCACGTACCTCCCGACAAGATTCTTTTGGTTGGTTTTCGCAATAAGCAAATGAGAAACCTTATTGGCAAAAC
>JBBKWR010000093.1:0-7188 GCA_037969055.1 Flavobacteriaceae bacterium
CGTAAAAGACCAGGAGCCACTTATCACACATATCCCGATGGTTTATGAGGAAGATGGCAGTGCGTATGGAAAACTTGTCGCCCATATAGACAAGTATAATCCACAAGTCGAAACCCTGACTGATGGAGCAACCGTAACCGCCATTTTCTATGGCCCTGATTGCTACATTTCGCCTTCGGTCTATACTACGAGACAATTGCCCACATGGAACTATATCTTCGCGCATTTAAAAGGCAAGGTTAAGGTATTAAAGGACAAGGAATCGGTAAAACGGACCATGGTAAGGATGACCGCTTTTCTTGAAGGACAAAATCCTAAATTTGTGCTTTTACAGGACGATAGCAGAATGGAGGGCCTTATCGATTATATCGTCGGTTTTGAAATTGAAATCACCGGGTGGGAAGGGAAATTTAAATTCTCGCAGGACAAGGTAAAAAAAGATCAAAAACTTGCCAAAAAGAAATTGATCCAAAGTCAGAAAAGGGATGTTACCGCATTTGTGGAACGTATTTTTGAGAACCACAAAAACGCTCAGAAAGTTTGACCATAAACGAAAATATCGAACTGTTCATCATCCGGAACTATTTCCCGTTGCTCCAATTTCACCCTCGTATCGTTGACCATTCTTGTTTCTGCCTGGATCACATTGGACATGCCCAGCATAAAGGCAATCAGCAACATAGAAATCCTTCGAACAATGAATTTACGCAATGATCGTAAAAAATAAAATGGCGTTTGCTGCATCATACCCTATTCTTTCCAAGAAACATTCCAAAAATCGGTACTGACATAATTGCAGTTAAAAGTAGCGATTTTAATGTTTAATTTTTTCTTTAAGCGCAGTTAAATCGAGCCCTCCATAATTACCAGAACTCATCAATAAAAGCACATCGCCCTTATATTCCTTGTTGAAAATAAAACGACTGAACTGTTCCGATTCCGTAAAGATTTGCAGGTCGTCACGTTCAAATGCCTCGGAAATTTGTGAGGCGGTTACCGCCTCCAATTTTTTGATCTTTACCGACTCCGGTAGATAAAACACAATGGCTTCATCTGCAAAATCAAGCGTACCCTTGTATCCCTTTAAAAATTCAGGATTAAAACTGCTGTAGGTGTGTAGTTCCAAACAAGCGATCAATTTACGATCGGGGTATTGCTCCTTCACAGCCTTGGTGGTTGCCGCGACCTTACTTGGGGAATGGGCATAATCTTTATAGGCGACACTTGAATCCGACTCGGCAATCTTTTCCAGACGTTTGGAGGCACCCTTAAAAGTGGCAATGGCCTCGTAGAAATCTGCCTCATCGACCCCCATGTGCTGACAGATCCATTTGGCGCCTGCAAGGTTGCTTAGGTTGTGCTTCCCAAATACCTCAATGGGCATTGGCCCTTCCGGCGTTTCCAAAAATGTCTGTCCCTCTGCCACTGTATAATTAGGTGCGTGGTAGGGTATCTTTCTAATGGTATTTTCAGAAGTCTCCACTACTTTTTTTACCTCCGGATCTTCTTCATTATAAGTGATACTCCCCCCTTTAATAATACTATCAACAAAAATTTGGAACTGCTCAACATAATTTTCAAAGGTGGGAAAAACATTTATATGGTCCCATGCGATCCCGCTCAACAATGCAATATTGGGTCTGTATAGATGGAATTTCGGCCTCCTGTCAATAGGTGAGGAGAGATACTCGTCCCCTTCCAGCACAATAAAGTCGTTTTCTTTGGTGAGGTGCACCATTCGATCAAAACCGTCCAGTTGTGCCCCTACCATATAATCCACTTCCCTATTATGAAACTTCAATACATGCAAGATCATTGAAGTAATGGTAGTCTTACCGTGGCTGCCACCGATCACGACCCTGGTCTTGTTTTTGGACTGCTCATATAAAAATTCTGGATAGGAATAAATGGGTATCCCGAGCTCCTGTGCTCTTAAAAGCTCTGGATTGTCCGGCTTGGCATGCATCCCAAGAATTACCGCATCAAGGTTTTCGAGAATCTTTTCGGGGAACCACCCAAAAGTTTTTGGCATCAGCCCCTGTACCGCTAGCCGGGTCGCAGAAGGTTCGAATATAACATCATCGCTGCCGGTAATGGTATAGCCTTTGTGATGAAGTGCCAAAGCCAAGTTGTGCATAGCGCTTCCACCAATGGCAATAAAATGAATCTGCATGGATAGGTTTTATGCACCCAAAGATACATATTGGATAGTCGATGACAAACCCCTTCTTTAAGTTTGACATTCTGATTATATTCGTTTATGCAAAAATACCCAACATGAAATTTAAGCTCTCAAAAATTCTCTCAAAAGAAATCATGCCGGGCTACCATGGCAAGCTCGTGCACGCAGAAAATATGTCGATCGCTTTTTGGGATGTCGAAAAAGGGGCACAG
This sequence comes from Flavobacteriaceae bacterium, assembly GCA_037969055.1. Taxonomy (GTDB): domain Bacteria; phylum Bacteroidota; class Bacteroidia; order Flavobacteriales; family Flavobacteriaceae; genus Pelagihabitans. The sequence goes on from JBBKWR010000093.1 coordinate 2,395, forward strand.
GTACCCGAGCATTCCCACATGAACGAACAGGTAATGCATGTCATCGAAGGCGTCTTTGAATTTACTTTGGAGGGATCCACCGACGTTTACCATCCCGGTGACCTTGTGGTCATCGCACCGTATAAAAAGCACAGCGGAAAGGCTCTGACAGCCTGTAAGCTGATGGATGTTTTTAGTCCGGTACGGGAAGAATATAAGTAGCTAATGAACAATGTTTAGAAATTAAGAATATGGTTGTTTCGTTAATAGGAAAAAAAGCACTGATCGGGGCTAGTAGCGCAGGGATAGGCAAGGCCATCGCAATACAATTGGCAGAATGTGGAGCAAGTGTAACGCTGATGTCCAGAAATAGTGATAAACTCAAATCTGTCGTTTCACTATTGGCAACCGATAAAGGTCAAAAACACGATTATTTGGAAGTGGACTTTAGTGATCACGAATCCTTTAAAATGACGGTGACCGATTATTTTCAAAAAAACGTGGTCGACATTCTGGTGAACAACACTCAAGGGCCAAAAGCAGGAGGGGTAATGGAAGTTGAACTAGACGATTACCAAAATGCCTTCGATCTATTATTTAAAAGTGTAGTACTTACCACAGCACTGGCCTTGCCAAATATGATCAAAAATCAATGGGGCCGAATCATCAATGTGGCCTCGGTCTCAGTTAAGGAACCGTTATCCTATTTGGCATTGTCTAACTCGATCCGGGCGGCAGTGGTCACATGGGCTAAGACATTGGCAACCGATGTGGGCCAACATAATATTACCGTAAACAGCGTGCTTACCGGCTATTTTGATACCGAACGTATTGCCCAGCTCAATGCTAAAAAGGCAGAACAATTGCATGTTTCAGAAGTACAGGTAAGAGCGGAAATGGAGGCTCGCGTGCCCCTAAAAAGAATCGGCGACCCTAGGGAATATGGCTATTTGGTGGCCTTTTTGGCCTCCGATAGGGCGGCCTATCTAACGGGTACTCAGATTCCCATTGATGGAGGCCTCTTGAAAAGCCTATAGTTTCAAACAAATCAATGGCGGTTATCAAATTTCCATCGATGTGTACTTTAATCCCAAATCTTGTATCACGCGGTACCAATACAAGATCAAACCACTTTGCTCACCCAACCCCCCTTTTCCCTAATTTATACTTATTACGACCCCAATACGGATCGATATTTGTTCCGTAATTTTAATCCCCTCCAAGAATCGATCGATATCAGCAACAAACTGCAAGACCGAAAGGAGCAATTATCGAAAGTATGAAACACGCATTTACCATCTTCACCATCCTCCTGTTTTCCCAATTGATCCAGTCGCAAGGGAAAAATAATTCCTTTGACCTGCTGTGGCAACAGGTGCAAAAGTACGAGAACGAAGCCTTGACAAAATCTGCATTGGAGGTGGTTCGATCAATTTCCACAAAGGCCAAGAAAGAAAATAATTCCCCGCAGATCATCAAGGCACTTTTATATACTTCCAAATATGCAATGACCTTGGAGGAAGATGCCCGGTTAAAGATCATCAATGATTTTAAGACGGAAATTTCAAAGGCTGATTTCCCGACAAAGAATGTACTTGAAAGTTATCTGGCTAACCTGTACTGGCAATATTTCCAACAGAACCGCTATCTATTTTACGACCGTACCCAAACAGAGGTGAAAGTCGATAGTACTGATTTCCGAACCTGGGATCTGACGACCATATTTCAGGAGATTAATATCCTTTTTGAGGCATCCCTTACAAACGCAAAGGGTTTGCAACAAATACATGTAAGGGATTTTAAAGACCTCTTGGTAGAACAATCCGATTCCGAAATCTTTCGGCCGACCCTTTTCGACCTATTGGCTCATACCGCATTGGATTTCTTTAAAACCAGTGAAAATAACATCATCAGGCCAGCGGATAAATTTGAAATCGACAGCCCCGAAATGCTGCGTGAGGCCAATCAGTTCATACAGCTCAAGATCAGATCTAACGATAAGACCTCGCTGCAATCCCGTGCCCTATCTGTTTTTCAACAATTGCTCCAATTTCATTTGACGGACAAATCACTGGATGCTTTTGTGGATGTTGATATCGAACGATTGGATTTCATTTACCAGAACGCCAACTATGACCATAAAGATGAATTATATATTGAGGTATTAAAAAATTCCTCGGAAAGTATAAAACAACATCAAGTATCTGCCCTGTACACCTATGGTGTTGCCCTATTTTTTCATCAACAGGGCAACACCTTTCAGCCAAAAGCCGACGAAACGCACCGATGGAAACAAAAGGAGGCCTTGGAACTATGCGATGCGGTGCTATTAAAATTTCCAGATAGTAGGGCAGCCGCAAAGTGCAAGGCGTTAAAAGCGCAAATATTGACTTCTACCCTACAAATGGTCACTGAACGATTTATTCCCATCAATGCCCCTTCCCGCATATTGGTCACCTACAAAAACCATGGCAACCTACAGCTTTCTGCACGCCGAATATCAAATGATGGATTGAGAAAATTAAACGCACTCTATCCTGAAATCAAACAATTGGATTTTATAAATAAACTAACCCTCTATAAAAAATGGGAGACCAGTCTAAAAAATGAGCAAGATTACCAGTCGCATGGTACCGAAATTTTATTGCCGCCTCTGGAAAATGGTCAATATGTAATTCTGGCGACGCCCAATGATGGTTCAAAGACCTTTGCCTTCAGTACGATACAGGTTACCAACATGGCCTTGATCGAAAATCGCACCCCCGACCAACATAACTTTCAAGTTGTGGATCGGAGAAATGGAAAACCCATTGCTGGAGCACGGCTGGTGTTCAACTATCAAAAGAACTACGATGGTGCCATTTTAAAAATGACAAAAGACTCCGATAGCATGGGAATGGTATCGATTTCGTTGACAACAGAACATTGGAATAATGTGGGCGTATCGGTTAACTACGAAAAAGAAAGCGCCTATTTTGGAGAATTCTATGTCAATGAAAGACAAAACCCCACTGCGCCAGGCATTAATAATTCCTGCTTTCTGTTTACCGACAGGAGCATATACCGTCCTGGCCAACTCCTTTATTTTAAGGGAATCGCGATAAAAAATAATCAAGGGGTTTCTTCCATCCTAGATAATGAGCTGGTGAGCATAACCTTAAATGATGTAAATAACCAAGTGGTTGGTACCCAAGAATTCAAGACCAATGTGTATGGTTCATTTGCCGGAGCGTTCATACTTCCTGCCAACGGCCTTACAGGCAACTATTCCCTGACGGTTAATTCGAAATCGGTGGACATAAATGGCTATGCTAATTTTTCTGTAGAAGAATACAAACGCCCAAAATTTGAAACTTCCCTAGAGCCCGTTACCGAATCTTATCGCGTCAATGACACGGTAACCATTAAAGGAAATGCCACTTCCTATGCCGGTAGCAGCATCACCGATGCAAAGGTGTTATATACGGTACGCCGGACCGTTTATTTTCCAAGATGGTATTATTGGTACCATCCATATTTTAACAGCGACCCACAGGAGATCGCGCACGGCGAAACCACCACTGATGCTTCCGGAAAATATAAAATCGATTTCAAAGCCCTTGCTGATGCGAGTGTCCCTAAAGAAAACCTGCCAACCTTTAATTTTGAGGTCTTGGCCGATGTGACCGATATAAATGGAGAAACGCATAGTACCAACACGGTTGTAACCGTTGGGTACCACACCCTCACTGCAAATATGTTGATAGATGATCCATTGGACAAAGACAGCAAACAAAACAAGCTCACCATTTCCACGAATAACCTGAACGGACAGTTCGTACCCGCATCGGGAACGGTTAAGATGTACAAACTGAAAGCCCCGGAATATGTGTTACGGCCCAGGCCTTGGGCCGCACCTGACTTTGATGGCTTCGAAAAGGCTAAATTTAAAGAACTGTTTCCCCACGATGCCTTTGAAAACGAAGATGACTCTTTGAACTGGGCAAAAGGGGAACTGGTATGGGAATCTGGATTCGATACCGGAAAATCCACAGAAGTCACACTTGGTAACGCTCCAAAATGGCTATCTGGTGCCTATTTACTTGAACTGGAGACCAAGGATAAATTCGGGCAAGTAGTAAAGGATGTATTGCAAACGACGCTCTATGGTAAAAACGATAAAAGTCTTGCCGACCGTCAGTTGTTCGAGATAAAGGCGAATAAAGATGCCTTTTCTATCGGCGATAAAGTGGAAATTACACTACTGTCCAGCGCCGATGACCTTGAGGTCACGCTTTTTGTGGAGAAAAATCGAAAAATAATCGATACCCACCTTATCCACCTTAACAAAAATTCCAAAACTTATTCTGTACCCGTCAACAGTAATGATATGGGCGGATTTGCCATCAATTACAGTTTTTCAATATATAATTCGTTTCACACGGGAAGTCTCCCCATAGCCGTACCATATCCGAAAACAGATTTGGAAATCGAAACCCTAACTTTTCGCGACAAGTTGAGACCTGGAAGTGAAGAAACTTGGTCCTTTAAAATTAAAGGGCTTAAAGGCGATAAGGTTAGTGCGGAACTGCTCGCCAGCATGTACGATGCCTCCCTTGATGCTTTCCGCGTCCATTATTGGTCTTTCCAACCATTAATCCAACCAAGTTATTACTCAAATAGTTACTGCAACGCTGGTCAAAGCTTTTGCCTTGGCTATTTTAAGGTATATGAGGGATATAATACAGGTTTTGGCTATGTAGCTCAAGGATATGATTCCCTCGATTGGTTTGGACTATATTTTGGATATGGCGGGGAATATTATGGCAATGTTCG
>JBBKWR010000094.1:0-4219 GCA_037969055.1 Flavobacteriaceae bacterium
GGCCGTAGTCCCATTTTCAATAAACCACAAGCCGCTTTTTCCGACAGATCCAATACCTCTTGGGAACTATAAGACTTCCATTTCCCATTGCTATCCCGACCACTGATCGAGGCTTCCAAGGGTTGTTCTTTTGCTTGGTGGTACAAGAGGTCGAAAAGTCTGGTCATCTATATCTATTTAGGTGCAAATGGTACTAACGAAACAGCGCCTGAGCAAATTATAATGTCTTGGCATCCCTTAGCCTGAAGGCAGATAAATAAGTTATTCGAACATCAGGCTTATAAATTCGGCCGCGCAGGCGGGTTTGTTCGAGCCTTCGTTCTGCACAATGAAATTCCATATTTTTTTTAGTCCGTTGTCACCATAACCTTCGATACTTTCAATGGCTCCTGTTAACCGGATACGACTATCCACTAGGACCGGACTTGGAAAACGAACTTTGTTCAGGCCGTAATTGATACCCATCGTGGCAGATTTCACTTGCACGATATCCGCCAACAATTTGGGTATAAGGGCCACCGACAGGAATCCGTGGGCCACTGGTTTTTTAAAAGGGGAATGTTTTATCGCCTTCTCCACATCGACATGTATCCATTGAAAATCCATGGTCGCCTTTGCAAAGTCATTGATCATTTCCTGGGTGACCACCAACCAATCGCTGGCAGGTAAAGTTTTTCCCACATGGGCTTTAAATGCATCAAAATCTTTGAGTTCCAGTTTTGCCATGTTGCTTTTTTATCTTGAGGTACCGCCATCGATGGTGAGGCATATACCCGACACGAAACGTGCCTCATCGGATGCTAGGTAGAGATATCCATAGGCGATATCGATCGGCTGTGCTACCGTACGCAATGGAATGCCCGCTTTGATCGCATCAAAATGCTCTTCCGGAATCTTATTGACCATATTTGTCATGGTAAAGCCCGGGGCGATGGCATTCGCCGTTATGCCATATTTGCCCAATTCCATCGTCCAAGTTTTGGCCATTGCGATCACACCCGCTTTGGTGGCCGAATAATTGGTTTGTCCAAAATTGCCCCGTAGGCCAACATTGGAGGCCGCACTTACTATCCTTCCATATTGCTTCGTTTTCATATAGGGGACCACAGCTTGTGTGCAGAGAAAGACCCCCTTGAGGTTCACATCGATCACGGCGTCCCATTCCTCCTCACTCATTTTTTCCAGGGTCCTGTCACGGGTAATGCCGGCGTTGTTGATAAGGATATCTATCTTTCCATATGTGGAATTAATCTTTTTGAAAAGAACTTCTAGGGCCGATTTGTCGGTAACCGAAACCGAGTGGTATTCGGCTTTGGCGCCGCTGGCTTTGATACTATCGGCCACGGCCTGTCCTTGGGGGAGCAGGTCTATAATAATAACGGTCGCCCCTTCTTTGGCAAATAATTCACATACGGCCTTTCCAATGCCCCGGGATCCTCCAGTGACGATGGCAACTTTATCTTTTAATCTCATTTATTTATTTTGTCGTGTTCCTAATTTTCTGAAAGGAAATGGTACTACATGCACACCACTGCCTTGCCTTTTACTTTTCGATCCATCATTTCCTCCAAAGCCTTTGAAGTGTCTACAAGGTCGTAAATTTTATGGATATGGGGTTTGAGTTTTCCTTCTTGATACCATTTCATAAGTGTAGCCGCATTCTGTTGGTTCCCTTTTGGATTTTTCATCGCAAAATCGCCCCAGAATACGCCAACTATGGCGCAGCTTTTTAATAAGGGGAGGTTCAAGGGAATCTTTGGGATTTCACCGGACGCAAAACCTACCACCAAAAATCTGCCACCTACGTCGACCCCTCGTAGCGCCGCTTCAGAATAATTACCGCCGACGGGATCATAGACCACATCTACACCTTTATTTTCGGTCAACTCCTTAATGGCCAACTTTAAATCTTTTTCGCTGTAATTGATCGTTTCATCTGCCCCGTATTCGGTACAAAGTTTCAGTTTATCGTCTGAGGAGGCTGCGGCGATCACTTTGGCCCCCATTAATTTTCCCAATTCCACAGCTGCCAATCCAACTCCGCCAGAGGCGCCCAACACCAACAAGGTTTCCCCTTCCTTCAGTTTGGCACGATCATGAAGTGCATGGTACGACGTGCCATAGGCCATCATAAAAGAAGCGGCCACAGGAAATTCCATGGGTTTGGGTTTAAGAAAACAGGCATTGGCATTAACGATTACCTCTTCCGCCAAACCACCATAGGGAACAAATCCAAATACCTCGTCGCCAACTTTTAGGTGTTTTACACCATCCCCAACTGACTTAACGGTTCCGGCAATATCACTGCCCGGGGTGAACGGCAGTTCGGGTTTAATTTGATATAGCCCTTGGATGATCAAGGTGTCCGGAAAGTTGATGCCGCAGGCCTTGACCTTCACGACCACCTCATTCGATTTGGCCGTAAGAGCAGCCAATTCTTCCAAAACCAAAGTGGACGGTGGTCCAAATTTTTTACATCGTATTGCGCGCATTGTTTTTTATTCTTCCATTACTTTTAGTACAAGTTTTCCGGATTTATCACCGGTGAACAGCCTTTGATAGGTCTCAGGAAAATTTTCTATGCCCTCATAAATGTCCTCACGGCTTTTTAATTTTCCCTGTGCCAACCATTTGCCCATTTGCTGGGCAGCTTCTCCGTATCTATTTGCATAGTCGAAGACCACCATCCCCTGCATGGTGGCACGGTTGACCAATAAAGAAAGGTAGTTACTCGGTCCTTTGACATTTGTTTTATTGTTGTACTGCGAAATGGCACCACAAATGACCACCCTTGCATGCAATCTTAGCCGCCCCAAGGCATGATCGAGAATTTCGCCCCCTACATTGTCGAAATACACATCCAATCCTTTGGGGCATTCTTCCTTCAACCTTTCTTTAACATCTTCGTTCCTGTAATCAATCGCTGCATCGAATCCCAGTTCCTCCAAAATGTATTTGCATTTATCCGGACCTCCTGCGATTCCAACAACCCTACAGCCCTTTATCTTGGCAATTTGCCCAACAATACTGCCCACGGCACCGGCTGCCCCGGAGACCACCACGATATCGCCTTCCTTGATCTTGCCCACCTCCAAGATGCCAAAGTAAGCGGTCATTCCTGGCATTCCCAAGGTGCTGAGATAGAGGGGGAGCGGAGCCAACTTGGGATCGATCCGATGATATCCCTTTCCGTCCGTTACCACATATTGTTGCACCCCGCCATGGCCAGATATATAATCCCCCACTTTGAAAAGCCCATTATTTTTGCTTGCCACCACTTCCCCAACAGCACCTGCCCTCATGACCGACCCTAGGGCCATGGGCTCAATATATGATCTGGCATCGTTCATCCATCCCCTCATCGCAGGATCTAAGGAAACATAATGTTGTTTTATTAATATTTGTCCGTCCTGCAGTTCAGGAACCGGATTCCGGTCCAATGACCATGTTGAACTGTCAGCCACACCTTCTGGTCTTTTTACAAATTTCAATTGTTTGTTCTCCATCTCTTTTTTTGGTTCTTAATTGTTCTATCGTTTTTTGGAAAAGCTCTCGATATAGGCCTTCATACTGGCCCTGGTTTCTGGCTTCCACCATATTGTTACTGCTTCTTTAAATGAATCACTTGAATCAGCATGTAAGCGATCCAATATTGTTTTCCGCAATTTATTCTTAGTGCTGACCAATATTTCCTGATTGGCGCGCATATAATGCATCATTTTACTTTCTGCTTGCTCCAATACTTGGTCCAAAGGTACCAGTGCATCAATAAGTCCAACAGCAAGCGCCTCGCTTCCTGTAAGTAATTTGCCCTCAAGGATGAACCGATGGGCCAATCCGGTCCCGATCCAGAATCCATAAACGTCGGTCAAGTTCTGGGAGATCTGAATGTTAACGGCCGCCTCGTTTAAGCCTATGGTAAAGGTAGGACCTTCTGCCATGATACGGTTGTCGCTGGTTACGGCCAATACACAGCCACCTGCCGGGGAATGCCCTGTGATGGCCGATATGAAGGGCTTGGTAAATCTTAACATTTCAATATAAAGCATGCCAAATGCTTGGAAGAAATCATCGATCTGCTGTTCATTATATTGATAGAGTTCAATTAGATCTAATCCTGCGGAAAAATATTTCGGTTGCCCAGTGAGAATGACCCCTCTTATGTTCTTATCCCTTTCAAGGTCTTGAAAAACTTGACGCAGTTCCTGAACCATTTCAT
>JBBKWR010000095.1:0-6386 GCA_037969055.1 Flavobacteriaceae bacterium
TACCATTAACCAGGTCGGTAGCTTTAAAGCGAACGAAGACTTGAAACCAGAGCTGTTGAAAGAATTTGAAGTAGGTCTTGAAAGTAGGTTCTTAAAAAACAGGGTTTCCTTGGATTTAACTTATTATGACAGAAGAACCGACGACTTGATCGTAAACGAACCCCTTTCGCCTTCGACAGGATTTACCTTTACCCAAAGTAACATTGGGCAGATCAGTAACAAAGGTATCGAGGCCGATTTGGGAATTGATCTCTTTCAAAGTGATACTGGATTCAACTGGAAATCAAGTGTGAATTTCTTTACCAACAAGGAAGTCGTTGAAGAGCAGGAGCAGGACATCATTATTTACAGCGGTAATTCTGCCTTGTTTATTGGGGGCAACGCGGCCATCAAAGGTGAGTCTTTGGGGAGCATCGTAGGGACTGCCATACTTAGGGATGCCGCAGGCAATCTTATCACCAATGATGCCGGTAACTACGTGGTTACCGAGCAAGATCTTGACGGGAATATCCCCATCATTGGGGATGCAGTTCCTGACTATACCATGAACTTCATCAATAGCTTGTCTTTTAAGGGAATCAATTTCGGTTTCCAAATCAGCCATATTAAAGGGGGGGACATCAATTCGTCCACCATTGCTACGCTATTGGGTAGGGGATTGATCACCGAAACACAGGACAGGGAGAATACCTATATCCTGCCTGGTATCAACCAGACTTCAGGACAGCCAAATGACATCCAATTGAACAACTCTACCTATTATTTCAGTAACTTGTTGTTCGGTGCTGCAGAGGCAAAGGTATATGACGCTTCCGTACTTCGTTTGCAAGAGGTTTCCTTGGGGTATTCCATCCCACAGAAATTCTTGGACAAGACTCCTTTTGGTTCTTTGACCTTTACCATTCAAGGGTTTAACCTTTGGTATGATGCCTACAATACGCCAAAAGGCGCTAACTTTGACCCCAACGTTGCGGGTGTCGGTGTAGGTAATGGCCGTGGATTTGACTTTTTGAACGGACCCAGTACCAGAAGGTATGGCTTTAGTTTAAAGGCATCATTTTAAAAAATTGCTAATCTAATTTATAATAGCTATTATGAAAAAATATTTAAAATATCTAATGGTTGTTTTCCTAACGGGTGGTTTATTCAACTCTTGCGAAACAACTAACCTGGACTTAAGGGTAAGTCCGAACGATCTCGCCGCTGATCAAGCGGATCCCAACCTGCTTTTGAATTCCATTCAATTCGCGTATACGCAGAATATGATACAAATGAACGATTTGGGGGCCGCCGTAACTAGAATCGATAATATGGCCGGAAGGGATTATTTCAATAATTTTCCCGGTGCCACTTTCAATGGCACTTGGTCCAGAACCTATAGTAGTCAAGGCGTTGGAATGTTCACAAACATCTCCAACCTTGAATTTATCAATGAGACCGGAACCATCAACTACGATTTTCATGTTGGGGTCAGCAAGGTGATGCAGGCGCATACCTTAATGCTCCTTGTTGATTTCCTAGGCAAGGCGGCATATTCCCAGGCCAATAACCCATCGGAATTTCCTGCGCCATTATTGGATGATGGGCCTGCGGTATATGCAGCTGCCTATCAGTTATTGGATGAGGCGCAAGCCCTCCTTAGCAGTAGCCCACTTGCACAGGGTGCAACAGATTTCTTTTATGGTGGGGATTCTGCCAAATGGATTAAATTGATCAACACCATTCGGCTAAGGGCTTACTTTGTAACAGGAGATACCGCTGCTTTTAACAATATCATTGCCGGCGGTAATTTTATGAGCAGTATTGATGATGATTTCCAATTCCAATTCGGAAAAAGAGAATTGAATCCCGATACCCGTCATCCAGATTATGGTACGGATTATACCCCAGCTGGGGCGAACATTTATCATTCGAACTGGACGATGGAAACCATGTTAAATCTGGATGATCCTAGAATTCGATATTATTATTACAGACAAGAAAGTACAACTCCAGGGGCCGATGCAGACCCGAGCGAGCAATTTTTAGCTTGTTCACTGGTGGTTCCACCACAACATTATCTTGATGGTGGTTATACATACTGCAGTGTGCCCAATGGCTACTGGGGACGATCACATGGTAATGACGAAGGTACCCCTCCAGATGGTTTTAAAAGGACCGCTGCAGGAGTTTACCCTGCAGCAGGAAGATTCGATGACGATAGCTTTGATGTCGTAGGCCTTGGTCTTGGTGGTGGTGGTGCCGGAATAGAACCGATCATCCTTGCTTCCTATGTCGATTTCTGGAGGGGCGAATTGGCCTCAAGCGCTGCACAAAAAGCTGCTTTTATGAAAGCGGGTATGGAAAAATCTATTGCTAAGGTGCAAACCTATGCAGCACTGGATGGAACTTCGGACAAATCTTTTGAGCCCACCCCAGCGGAAGTTGCAAGTTATGTTGATGGTATCGTTGCCGATTTTAATGCCGCCACAGGTAATGATCAGGCCAATATCTATGCGGAACAGTATTGGATAGCCTTATATGGTGGTGCTGCCGAGTCTTTTAACTACTATAGAAAGACAGGCTTCCCCACTACCCTGACACCGAACTGGGAGCCTAATCCAGGAGCCTTTCCAAGATCGTTTTTGTTCCCCTCCGATGAGGTTATTACCAATTCGAATCTAACACAGAAAACAACGCTAACGGAACAGGTTTTTTGGGATACCAATCCTGCAAGTCCTGCTTTTCCCATTGCCAACTAACAAACTAAAAAAGCAAGATGATGAAAATTAATTATAAAATTTTAACCGTTTTAGCACTTACATCACTGATGATCACATCCTGTGATGAAGGGAATGCTGTGGTAGACGATATTACTGCCAATACCGAAAGAGGCGCTGTGCTTCGCACGGTAAATGTTATTTCCGATGAATTGTCCATAGGAGTATTAGATGGTATTTTTGGGGTTGACTTGGAAATACAAGACGTTGAAAATGGAAAGTTGGTTGAGGCCGTAGAGGTATACGTTAGTTTTAAGGACAATACACCAGATAATGGAAAGGGCGCAAGCACTTCCGAGGTATTGTTCGAGTCCATTTCCAAATCAACGTTTACCACAGGTGAGTTTGGCCTACCCCGATTCAGCTTCTCTACAACTTTGGCAACATTAGAAAGTACTACGGGTGTGCTAGATAGTGACGTAGATGGAAGTGATGAGTTTAGGGTGCGTTTTGAACTGGTATTGAATGATGGAAGAAGATTTTCTTTTGCCCAGAATTCAGGCACACTTACCGGATCTTTCTTTAGCTCACCGTTTTTGTACACGGCGACTATAGTATGTCCTCCTAGAGCCCCAACTGCAGGAGTTTGGACTATAAATATGGTTGATACCTATGGAGATGGTTGGCAGACAAATACTGGAGGTGGAGGTGATGGTATTACTGTTACATTAAATGATGGTACCGTGTTAGAGGTTGGACTTTGTTCACCTTATGCTAGTGCTGCAGGAACTTTCTTAGGAAGCACTGAATGTGTGCCTAATACTGGATCCGCTGGAACTGGAACCATTACTATACCTCCTGGCACAGAAACTGCTGATTGGTACTTCCCAGGTGATGAATATGGTGAAATTGACTTTGAAATCGTTACACCTAATGGTAACATTGCTGGCGGTTACACTGGAGTAGCAGCTGGGCCCATAGTCATTGATTTCTGTAAAAATTAAGTAAGCTGGAAACTATTATCAATTACTGTATACAGAAATGTTAATAATAGTTACAGTTTTATGTAAAAAGGCCCAAACATAGTTTGGGCCTTTTTTATTCAATACGTTCTGTTGTCTTTTAAAGCAGAGGAATTATAATCTTAAAAGAAAGGTTTCTCGATTTTAAGAATATGAAGAATTTCCGATAATAACAGCTTTATTGACGAGGGGTATCATTGTTCCATAGCCTCACAATTATTGAGCGAGCCTGGCATCTTTCCTTCAAATAAATTGTATTTTTGACAAAAATTGCATTGATGAAAAATAAATTTATTCACCTTACTACTTTGATTTTCATACTGTTGGCTTCAATAGTATGGCTACAATCCTGTTCAGGTGATGACGTGCCGGGAGTGGTTACTCCAATAATAGCCGATGACCCGATTCCGAAAGAACCAGAGGAACCTGTGGACGAAAAACCGGATTTTATCCCTGAGGGAGTGGTAGAAGTATTTATCCCGGGCAAAATAGACGATAATTACATACTGGTCAACGATGCGGCGGCCAACCGGGTGTTCCTCATGGACAAAAATGCCCGTTTACTCCATGAATGGCCCCTTACCAACAATATTGGGAATGATGTGTTCCTTTTACCCAACGGCAAGCTTTTGGCTTCCCTGGAAACGGATGAACCAAAGATCACATTGGGAGGAAAGGGCGGAAGATTACAATTCGTGGCCCCTAACGGAACATTGGAATGGGATTTTACATATTCCTCAACAGAACGTGAAACCCACCATGACGCCGAACTACTTCCTAACGGTAACGTTATTGCAATGGTCTGGGAAAGGCGAACTTCCGCACAAGCGGCACAGGCAGGTTTTATGTTCGATGAGGAGGTGTTTCCTGAATCAATTATTGAAATTAACCCGGCCACTGATGAAATCGTATGGGAATGGCATTCTTGGGACCATTTGGTTCAGGATCATGATGTAACAAAGGATAATTTTGGCCCAATTGCAGAGTATCCCGAACGCATAGATATTAATTATTCTTTAAAATCAGAAGCCAGTCCCGATGTAAAGGGAGATATAATTCACGCCAATGGAATAGCCTATGATAAGGTCAATGATGTGATATTATTAAGTGCGAACTTTTATTCAGAGGTCTGGGCAATAGATCATAGTACCACTACACAAGAAGCCGCCTCAAATTCTGGGGGAGCTTACGGTAAAGGTGGTGATCTTATATATCGTTTTGGCAATCCTATGGCCTACGGTAATGCGGTGGGAGAGCGTATGTTTCACAACAACCATTTTCCCAATATACTCAAAGGGGAAAATCTGGGCAAATTACTGATTTTTTCAAATGGAAATGGTCTTGGCCAATCGACCGTTTTTGAATTGGAACTTCCGGCCGCTTACGATTTAAAGGCCGATAATGATAATGAGCTAAAGGTAACTTGGAGTTTTACGGATCCAGACCTATACTCAGGGAAGGTTTCCGGGGCTGTACCGCTTCCAAACGGAAATATCCTTATTACCGAAGGCGATTTCGGTTTCTGGGAGGTGACCCGAGAAAAAGAAGTGGTATGGAAATGTAATATACAAGGGTTCATTTGGAGGGGATACTCTTATGCTAAAAACGCTCCAGAAATTTTAGCGCTGGACTTACCGTAATTTTACTTAAACACAATTGGTAAATTCCAATACATGAGAATATTTTTGTTTTTTACACTTTGTTTCATGCTGTGCCTTGTGGGCTGCAAAGAAAAAACCATTGCAACCGTAGAAGACCATGATGCACTTGATAATACAAAAACAAAAACAGATCCAATATTCCAAAAAATCAGTAGCGACTCAAGCAATTTACTATTCTCAAATAATATTACCGAGAACATAGCAACCCTCGAGAACCTTTTTAGCTTCGATTACTTCTATAATGGCGCTGGTGTGGGCGTTGAGGATCTTAACAATGACGGGTTACTCGACGTGTTATTTTGTGGAAACCAGGTAAATAATAAACTGTTCCTCAATAAAGGCGATTTAAAATTCGAGGACATTTCGGAAGCAGCGGGCATCAATCAGGGAAAAAAATGGGCCAATGGCATCACCTTCGTCGACATCAACAATGATGGCTTCAAGGATATCTATGTCTCCCAAGGAGGGCCCAACACCAGGTATAACCGTAAAAACTTACTGTACCTCAACAATGGGGATCTGACCTTTGAAGAAAAGGCTGAGGAATATGGCTTGGCCGATTTGGGGGTCAGTACACAATCTGCTTTTTTCGATTTTGATAAGGATGGGGATCTAGATTGTATCGTCATGAACGAGAATGAATTCTACGGTATGGATCCCATTAGCTTGTTCAAAATGATCGGGAACGATCCAGAAAAAAGGTATTTCAACAGTTCGCACCTCTATAGGAACGATAATGGAAAATTTATCGATATCACCAAAAGTGCGGGTTTGGAACGTCCCATCTTTGGTTTGGGCCTTTGTGTCAGCGACATCAACAATGATGGCTGGCTTGATATCTACATGGCCAGTGACTACTATCTACCCGATGCACTTTTCATCAACAACCACAATGGTACATTTACAGATAGCATAAAAACATTTACACACCACACCTCCTACTTTGGAATGGGCATCGATATAGCCGATATAAACAACGATGGAGCGGAGGATATCTTCGTACT
>JBBKWR010000096.1:0-6371 GCA_037969055.1 Flavobacteriaceae bacterium
AATTTTGGCAGCGTACTCCTAGGGGACGGAAAATTGGATTTTAATTTACAGGATTCAAATAAAAGTGGCTTTTTTATCAGGGATGAGATCAAGCACCTAAACCAATTCAAGGATAAAAACGGTAAAAAATTCCTCATTGCCGCGATCAACAACGCACAACCCAAGATATTTGCCCTCGATGATTAAGCCATCTTTTTGTTGGATTATACTCTGCTCACTAATCGCCTGTGGTGAAAAGGAAGACAAGGTTTTTGAGATCCCTACACCTGATCAGACTGGCATTTATTTCTCCAATGATCTAACGGCCACCAACGAGTTGAACATATTGGACTATCTTTATTTTTACAATGGTGGCGGGGTAGCGATAGGGGATATCAACAATGATAGCCTGCCAGATATTTTCTTTACGGGCAATCAGGTAAAAAACAAAATTTACCTCAATAAAGGCAATCTGAAATTTGAGGACATCAGCCAAAAAGCAGGGGTCGAGGGAAACAGCACATGGAATACCGGCACGGTCATGGGTGATGTGAATGGCGATGGCCTATTGGACATATATGTGTGTGCTGTCGTGGGCATCAACGGATTTAACGGCCATAACGAGTTGTTCATCAATAATGGCGATACCACTTTTACGGAAAGTGCCGAACAATATGGGCTCGACTTTGATAGTTTTAGCTCTTCCGCCGCTTTTTTGGACTATGATCAGGATGGGGATTTGGATATGTACCTCCTGAACCACGCCGTGCATACCCAGGAGTCCTACGGTGGTGCCGATCTGCGTTACAAACGAAATTACCAGACAGGTGATAAGTTACTGCGGAATGATGGTGGAAAGTTCGTTGAAGTTAGCGAGGAAGCAGGCATATATGGGGGAATAAATGGGTATGGCCTAGGTTTGGCCGTGTCAGATTTCAATCAGGATGGATGGCCGGATATCTATGTTGGCAACGACTTCCATGAAGATGACTACTATTATCTCAACAATGGCGATGGCACCTTCACCGAATGCTTAAAAAAATATTTTGGCCATACCAGTAGATTTTCAATGGGCAACGACGTGGCCGACATCAACCACGATGGGTGGCCCGATCTAATTTCTTTGGATATGCTGCCCGAAGCGGAAACCATATTAAAATCGTCAGAGGGCGATGGTAACCTCCAGATTCAAAAGCTGAGGACCGAAACCTTCGGCTATCATTACCAATTTACCAGGAACATGCTCAATATCAACCGCCCTAATGGGGTTTATATGGAATCGGCCCTATTGAGTGGTGTTTCGGCAACCGATTGGAGTTGGAGTGCATTGTTCGGAGATTATAACCAAGATGGGGAGGAGGATATTTTTGTGTCCAACGGTATCCCTAAACGCCCCAATAATCTAGATTACATTAATTTCGTATCCAATGGGCAGATTCGAATAAAATTGGCCAACACCAAATTGGTAGACCAAGAAGCTTTGGATCTGATGCCCAGTGGTAAAACCCATAATTATGTTTTTAAGGGTTTGGGCAATATTGCTTTCGAAGATGAGTCGGGCATTTGGATGACCAAGGATACTTTGGTCTCTGGGGCCACCGCAATGGCCGATCTAGATATGGACGGGGACCTGGACCTCGTGATCAACAATCTGAACAGCCCGGCAGCCCTCTACATCAACAAAACCAACGACAAGGCCAATTATCTAAAATTAAAATTCGATTTGCCTGGTAAGAATAATTTTGGATTTGGCACAAAGGTCTTTTCATACCATAAGGGCATATTGCAATATAGGGAACTCTATACCGCAAGGGGATTCCAAGCTTCCTCGGAACCCATTGTGCATTTTGGCTATGGCCAGTCTACAAAAGTAGATTCTATCCGGATCGTCTGGCCTGATCGCAGCTATCAGGTATTGAAGGATGTAGCGGTCAATCAGACCCTAAAAATCCGTCCGGAAGGTACTAGACCATTCGATTTTTTAACCCTACGTCCCAAGTCGAACAGGTTGTTCGTAAAAGTTGAAGATAATCTAGGTATTGATTTCAAACATAAAGAAGATGCTTATTCTGATTTCAATAGACAAAAACTTATGCCCTATCAAATTTCAGATCGGGGACCTGCAACCGTCATTGGTGACCTAGATCAAGATGGGAAGGATGATATTTTCTTTGGGGGCAGCAAATTCATCCCATCAAAAATTTATGCACAAAAAGACACCACATTCACCCTTACCAAGATGGCATCCATTTCGAAAGATTCGATCAAAGAGGATGTGGATGCCATCATAGCCGATTTTAACAAAGATGGAAAAAACGACCTTTTCGTCGCTTCCGGTGGTGCCGATTTTTTCGGCAACATGAAGCCCCTATTGGACTCATATTACTTGAGACAGGACTCCATTTTCGTTGAAGCGAAATTGCCCGAGTATTTTGAAAATGCCGCCGTCATTAAGGCGAACGATTTTGATGGGGACGGTGATCTTGATCTGTTCGTTGGCAATGAGGGAGTTACCAACGATTTCGGAAAAATCCCATCTTCCTATCTCCTCAGAAATGATAATGGTAATTTTTCGATAGTTGAAAACAAAGATCTACAATCCGTGGGCATGGTTACCGATGCGGTATGGCATGATTTTGACAATGACGGCAACAAAGATCTGATCGTGGTCGGCGAGTGGATGTCGCCTACCTTTTTTAAAAACGCTAAGGGAAAATTATCAAAGGTAGCAGTGGTCAATAATAATATAAATGGATTATGGCGGGGTATAATGCCCTTCGACATCGATAACGATGGGGATATGGATTATCTATTGGGCAATTGGGGTACCAATACCAAGTTCAAGGCCTCAACGGAATTCCCTATGAAAATGTTCTATGGCGACCTAGACCAAGACGGCCAAACCGAAACCATTACCACAATCGAAAAAGGAGGAAAATACTATCCTTTGGAAGGATTGGATGAACTCGCTTCCCAAATGGTATCAATTAAAAAGAAATTTACGGCTTATTCCGATTTTGCAGGAAAAGATATCGATGACATATTCGGGGGAAAAATATTGTCCAAAGCCAAGGTACTAACGGTCAATACACTGGAATCCGGCTTTCTTCAAAACAACAATGGTCGCTATGATTTTATTCCGTTTCAGTTTGAACTACAACTTTCACCACTAACAGCGTTTCTATCCTTCGATTTTGACGGAGATGGGAAGGAAGAAATATTGGTGGCAGGCAACTATTTTGGAGTAAAGCCCTATCACGGTCGCTTTGATTCTTTTCCTGGGGCCTTGGTAAAAGGGGAAAAAAATGTAATTTTGGGGGATGAACTCGGTTTGGAACTTGCCCATAAATCGGTCAGGCACCTGCACATCATCCATCTAAAAAATCAGCCTTATCTTTTAGTAACCATTAACGACGATAAGGCGCAGGTATATCGCATTAAACATTAAAAAAAAGAAGATGAAGAAGAAATTATTGGTATTGTTAGCTTTTATAGCGGTAATATCCTGTAAAGAAGAAGTTAAAACAGAGTCTATTACCATTGATCCAGAAGAACTACATTCTTCAATTGATAAGGTTATAGAAATTATGATCCACGATATTTTTTCTCCCCCAGTGGCAAGCCGAATTTTTGCTTATCCCAATATCGCCGCCTATGAAATCATAGCGTCGGAAAATAAGGATTATCTTTCCTTGGTAGGGCAGGTCACCGATCTGACCCCTATCCCAAAACCCCTGGACGATCAGCCTATCAATTACCAATTATCGGCCCTAGTGGCCCATATGGAATTGAGCAAAAGACTTATTTTCTCTGAAAAAGAAATGGAGATGTTCCGTGACAGCCTCTATGGTATTTGGGAGGGAAAAAACCCAGTACTTTTCAAGGCCTCCAAAGAATACGGTCTAAAGGTGGCGGACCATATCGCAAAATGGATGAGTAAAGACAACTACGCGCAGACCCGCACCATGCCACAATTTACCGTTGACGCGGACAACCCTACCCGATGGCAGCCTACCCCACCTGCCTATATGCAGGGCATAGAACCCCATTGGAGCAAAATACGCCCCTTTGTCATCGATTCGGCCCAACAATTCAAGCCTGTACCCCCGCCAACCTTTTCAATGGAGGAGGGCTCTGATTTTTATAAAGAATTGAAGGAAGTGTATGATATCAGTAAAAAAATCGAAGTGGAGGGCGATGCCTCCGAAGAAATAAAAATTGCCCAATTCTGGGACTGTAATCCATATGTGTCCGTTGCCAGGGGACATTTAATGTTCGCCACCAAAAAAATAACCCCAGGGGCGCATTGGATCGGCATCACCAAAATTGCCTGCAGGAAGACTCAAAGTGATTTTAACAAAACGGTATATGCCTACACAAAGACCTCAATGGCGATTGCGGATGCTTTTATAAGTTGTTGGGATGAAAAGTACCGTAGTAACTTGATCCGTCCAGAAACCCTGATCAACCAACACATCGACGATAATTGGAAGCCAGTATTACAAACCCCTCCATTTCCGGAATATACCAGTGGGCATAGCGTAGTCTCAGGCGCTGCCTCTACCGCACTTACCGACATTTTTGGGGATGGATTTGCATTTGACGACGATACCGAGGTAGCCTTTGGGTTGCCCATGCGCAGTTTTACTTCTTTTGAAATGGCTGCGGATGAAGCTGCCATAAGTAGGATGTATGGGGGTATCCATTATAGGGCAGCCGTAGAGGTTGGTATCAAACAAGGCCGTGATTTGGGTAAATACATCGTTAATAAACTCAAGATGACCGCCACCAAGCAAATGGCGATTAACCAAGAGTAGATGGGAAGAAAAATTGGAGGATTACTGGGTTTACTGCTCCTAATCGGTTTATTGTGGTATCTGTTAAAGCCCTCTGATTATGTGGTGACATTTAAGGCGAAAGCACTACCTGGGGTTGTCAACCAGAGTGTCAAATTATGGGCTAGAAGTCTAGATCAAGCCAAATTATTAAATCAGAAAGACCAATTACATTTTACACATCAAATTCAATTCCATGATTCCATATTTGATTACGATTGGAATATTGAACCGCTTAATGATTCGGTTTCACAAGTCAAAGTTTATGTAAAAGACCTGAATCATAGCCTAGCGAATAAACTGGCAATCCCCTTTTCAGAAACCGATTTTGAAAAGCGCACAAAGTCTACCCTTACCGACCTATTGCAAACTTTGCAAGAACATATCGGTCGATTTAAGGTAACAGTGGTCGGCATAGACGAAATTCCGTCTTCCTATTGCGCATATGTGCCAATAAAGAGTACGCAAATCGAAAAAGCCAATAAAATGATGGAGTACTATTCGCTTTTAGACAATTTGGTGGCAAATCACAACATCAGGACCAATGGGAAGCCCTTTGTGGAGATTACGGATTGGAACATGGAAAAGGACAGCATCACTTTTAATTTTTGCTATCCGATCATGCAATCAGATTCGTTACCCCAACATACCATTGTAAAATACAAACAGTTCAACGGGACCAGAGCCATTAAAGCCCTCTATAACGGTAATTATATAACCTCTGACAGGGCTTGGTATAGTTTGTTGCACTACGCAAAAAAAGAAGGTATTTCGGTTGCCAACCATCCTGTGGAGATTTTTTACTCCAATCCCAATATGGGTAATGACGAACTGATGTGGAAAGCGGAAATTTTTATGCCCATACTAGCGAAATAAGAAAAAGGTCATTAGAAAGTTCGGCTTAAATGCCCCTCAAATACTTTAATAGGATCCAAAAACAAGATTGTTTCATTATGAATCGATTTTTATTTCTGTTTACCATCTTCGTATTATATAGCTGTACAAATCACGGCCAACTTACATTGGTGACCAAGCTTCCCAAAAAACTTGATGAAAATTCAGGAATGGTACACATCAAAAACTCGACAGTATGGTTCATACAGGATGGGGGCAATTCCGATAAAATATATCAAATGGACTTTCATGGTAACCTCATCAACGAGCTTGAGGTAAAAAATGCTAAAAATGTGGATTGGGAAGATTTGACGACCGACCCTGCAGGAAATATGTATATTGGTGATTTCGGCAATAATGACGGCAAACGAAAAGACCTGGTCATATATCAGGTCCCGAATCCGGAAAATGAAAAGGGCGATAAAATCAAAGCCATACAAATCCGGTTCAAATATCCTGCGGAAAACCTTGTATCAGAAGGTGCCCAATCGCTTCAATTCGATGCGGAAGCGATGTTTTTCCGTGACGACTTCCTATATATAATTACTAAAAACCGTAAAAGTGCATCTTCAGGGGACGCCAGTATCTTCAGGGTACCGGCCCGTAAAGGAACCTATACCGCCGAACTTGTAGGTAAATTTAACACTTGTAAACCAGATGAGA
>JBBKWR010000097.1:0-2558 GCA_037969055.1 Flavobacteriaceae bacterium
TGAGCACGAATCTCTGGATTGTCCGGACGTAACGATTCCACGTACTTTTTTATAGTCGATTCGTTAATGTCAATCGTGGTTTTTTTCATTCATTTAAAATATTTTCAACTTACGCACAATGGCTGGGGGTTTAAGAAGTGGCGGATTAAATGTTCCGGCCATTCCACTATTACAAAAGTAAATTAATTGCACACACTTCCAATTTGATCAACAGCCGCCATTTTCTTAAACCCCATGTTATGCGTTCGTGCTAATGTGTTCACGCTCTTCGTTTATAATTTAAAATGTTGTCACCATCCATTTTGCGATACTTTGCCATAGTGTTGTATTCGGGAAAAATATTATCAGAATGTTAGGAATTAGCCAAATGATGAAAGCAATTGTATAAGGATTAATTCGAAACTGTTTCATCTTCATTCTGTCATAAATAATTAAACTAATAAATGCAATTAAAGTCGTCAATGACACGAGTCCTAATACAGCAAAAAATTCCATGCCGAACCATGTGATGAAAATTCTGGCGTAGCCAGGTCCAGCCACAACAATACCTGTTGCAATTATGTATCTCATGTGCTTAGCCGTTTCTCTTGTGTTAAGAATAGCCAAGATGTAAAAAATTAAAAAAGGAATGGCATCAGTGGAAGGGGCAAAGATGAAAGCAAGACATTCATTTTGAGGTTTCCCATCACTTACCATTCTCAGGTATTGGTTTCTGTAAACCAAGAGCATTGAAATGAACATAAGAGGCGCAAGAAAGTATGAGAACTTACCGATTAGTCTGTGTATCTCAAATTTCTTTTTATGTATCAAAATAGGTTGCACTATCAGCATTGTCAGATACATTATCAGAGCAGCGACATGAAGGTGATGAATATTTTTAATTCCGGGGAAGTCTGGCACTAGCGAAAAGTATTTCTTATAAAATCCAACGAAAGTCATAGCAGCAATTATGACAAAGAAATAGACAAGATTTTTATATCCCTTTTCCATAGTTATTTATTTTAATTTTCTGTTTGTTTCTTGCACATAAGTTTGAGTTTGCACTGTCGCCTGCATGACGCATAACGACCTGCTAAACGCAGTTCGGTGATTTTTAAGGAAATATAGCAAAATCCATTAACTATCGTTCGAAAAGCTGTCCAATGGGGTTGTAGATGTTTCGTTCGATAGTTCATCAAGAAGGCCGCGCAGCGGCTGTATCTTGGGGATTTTGTGGTATTGGGAATAAAAATTACCGGGCCAAATTGCTTTTAGCTACTGTTATGGCACGTTAGCCGCTTGAGCGGACAGCTAGGAGCTGAATGTAGTCGGGTAGTGCCGGCAATTTGGTTTAGCAGGTCGTTAGAGCACATTTCTTTTTGGGCGGGAGTGCCTTGGCACGTAGCAAAAAAAGTCAGCTTCAGCCTTTAGATTTGTTTTTGGATTTAAAAGTAGAAATTTGACAATAAAAGGAATGGGGTGAACTTTAGCTTCAGCTAGACTATAAAGGTCATGATTCAGTATTAGTCCCCATTCTTTAATAATCAGGTTGCGAAGGACCAAATAGAATTTTAGATACTTCCTTATAAAGGTTTTAGTCAAAGTAACCATAAAATGCAAAATTAATTATGGAAGTTAAAGAAACAATAGGTATTGACATCAGTAAATTGGATTTTGATGTACGCATTCACTGTAATCAAATGTATGCACATTTTGTAAACTCGAACAGCGGTTTTGGCAAGATGGTCAAATGGGTCTATAAGAATAGCCCGTTTTCAAAGGAGAACATCCTGTTTGTTTTTGAGCACACAGGTCTGTATTCTTATCGATTATCTGTTTTTTTATCGGAAAACAATATTCCGTTCATTATAGTTCCCGGGTTGGCGATCAAAAGATCTTTAGGAATATCCAGGGGGAAGGAGGACAAAATGGACGCCACTAAAATTGCTTTATATGGATATAGGCTAAAAGACGAATTAATACCGGTCAAGATACCTTCCAACAGGATAATGGCCCTTAAATCCTTACTGTCATTAAGGGAGCGCTTGGTAAAACAAAGGGCCGGTTATAAAGCGAGTTTAAGGGAACAAAAGAGAGTTCTTATAAAGAAGGATAATAGGGTATTGCTCGGGACACAGGAAAAAATGGTCGTTTATTTTTCTAAACAGATCAACAACGTTGAAAAAGAAATGGCAAGTATTATTAAAGAGGATGACAAGCTCAAAGAAATCTACGATCTTATAGTAACGGTCAAGGGAGTTGGCCCTCAAACGGCCTTGTTTTTAATAGTCTATACCAATGCTTTCACAAAATTCAAGAATGCACGTAAATTCGCTTCCTACTGTGGGATAGCCCCTTTTCCGAACTCATCTGGGACAAGTATAAGAGGAAGGACCAAAGTAAGCCACCTGGCCAACAAAAGGATAAAAAGTTTACTTGATCTATGTGCAAAATCATCGATACAGTTCAATCCTGAAATGAAAAGGTATTATGACAAAAGAGTTGAAAAAGGGAAAAATAAAATGAGTACCATCAACATTGTAAGAAACAAGATATTGGCAAGAATATTTGCCGTCGTA
>JBBKWR010000098.1:0-3398 GCA_037969055.1 Flavobacteriaceae bacterium
GTGCTGGCAATTCGTATTCGGTTCTGATTGAGTTTTTGAAAAGCAAAAATAAAGATCAACAACGAAAATATTACCGAAGCTAGGGAGGCTAGTGGGGTCAAAGAAATACTGGTAGTGTACGACTGCTTCTGCCGCATCAACAACAGTTCTTCCTGTATAAGCATCTCATCTTTCAGGTCACGTATCTTTCGGATCAACCATGTCAAATCAAAAAGATCTTGAGAAGTATCCTCCAAACCTGGTCCGTTGTCTTTGGAGCTTTGATTTATCTTATCCAATTTAGAAAGTAGTTGGCTTTGCAAATCAGTCAATTTAATAATGTTGTCTTGCTGAATTTGGCCATTACTGGTGAGTGCTTTAAGATTTTTCTTGGCTTTTTCGGATTCTTTTTCATAAAATTCCAATTCTTGTAAATTTGAAGCGTTCCGTTCGTAAAGATTGGCCAGCGCTGTGGAAACCATCAATGAAAGACTGGTATAAAGCATACTGATCTCTTTTTGCACCTCCAAGGTGTGGCTAATTTGTGCGGAACGTTGTTCCAGTACTTTGGTTTGTTTATAGCCTAAGCTTGCGATGAACAATAGAACGCCCACAGCTATGATCAGAATGATTATATATAACTTGGAAGAAAGGATATTAAACTGTTTCATCTGAAAATATAGGTCGTTTTTTAGGGTTCGATGCGATGCCAGTTTCGGCTACTTGAAATTCGTAAAACAATTGAATTCGGCATATCATGCTAAACACGGAGTAAAAAATTATCCATATTAAGGCTTGAGGTATGGTACTGCCAGTTCAATTGCAGCACCTTTTCAATGACTTCTTTTAGTTTGGCAAAACTATTCGGTTTGTTGATATAGATATTGGCACCGAGAATAAAGGTCTCCTCAATATCATGATCGGAAGAGGAGGTGGAATATATGGCAACGCAAAGATCTTTGAGGGCTGCCGACTTACGTATTTCCTGTAAACATTGCATTCCATTTTTAATGGGCATGTTCAAATCCAGAAAGATAAGTTGTGGCAAGCTTTCATTGGCCCCTAAAAGATAGTCCATCAACTGTTGACCATCGTTGAATAGCGATAATTTGGTCTTCATTTTGGATTCCTCTATCGCTTCTTTAAATAGTATCCGATCATCCTCGTCATCATCGGCCAGAACAATATGCAATATTTTATTGGGCATGGTTGCGAAGGATTAAGGAACCTGTGACATTTGCTTCCGCTTGTTAATGATTCTTTGGAAGACCGATGGGGTTAAACCGGTAGTCTTTTTGAATTGTGTTGATAGGTGGGCCACGCTGCTATAATTAAGCCGAAATGCTATTTCGGTCAGCGTAAGATCATTTTCTGCAATTAACATCTTGGCGTAATCTATTTTTTTTAGAATGACAAAGTTTTCAATCGAAGTATAGGTGGTCTCGGAAAAAACATTTGATAAATGGCTATAGGAGTAGTCCAACCGCTCAGATAGATATGCGGATATTTTATATATTTTTGCCTGGTCATCCAAGAAGATCATTTCGGTGATTGCATCCTTAA
Organism: Flavobacteriaceae bacterium; assembly: GCA_037969055.1. Taxonomy (GTDB): domain Bacteria; phylum Bacteroidota; class Bacteroidia; order Flavobacteriales; family Flavobacteriaceae; genus Pelagihabitans. The sequence continues at coordinate 1,543 of JBBKWR010000098.1, forward strand.
TGCGTTGTGCCAAGGCGCTTTTTTCATCGTCTATGATCGTTATACCATAGTTGTCGAAAGCTTTTTTGAGTGCATCTTTTTGTTCAGGAGCTAATGGGGTTTGAAATTCAATTTCGCCAACCCCTGATAGGGCATAAGGAATTCCCAACCCGTCCAATTGTTCCTCCAATACTCTCTTACAAGTCTTGTTAAAATTGAATTTGACATATATTTTCATATTTGAAGGCCAATTAGGTGCATAAAACCAGGGATGCGTCATATTAAACTCACAAGATATGTAAATAAGTAGGATTTTTTAAAGATGTTAGGTTTAAATCTGAATGGGGATGGTTTATAAAGGCCATTAAAAAAATAGTTGTGACGTTATTGTTTGTCCGACTCGAAGTAATAAAAGCAATTCTTTATTGGATTGCGTCATTCTAATAAAATAGTATGAATTAGCTTAGCAATGATTATGATAAAGGCCTGCTTTCAATGGTTTGGAATAGCGCAGTTATTTAAATAAGCTATGAAATCATTAGCATATTATTAACCTAAAATAAGATAAAATGAAAAGTGTAAGACTTATATTGACCATGACGCTACTGTTAGGGATGTTGCCATTGGTTGCCCAAGAAAGAACAGCCGAAGGCATGCTCAACACCACTACGACCAAAACTTTGAATTGGAATAGGGATGGGGTTAAAATTCCATATCAGATTACCATTCAAGAAAATAGGCTATACACCGCCGAATTCGTCCAGAACCAAGCAAATAACGAAAATTTCGACCGGAAGCAATCGCCCGCCTTGGTCTCAAAATTGATAACGGTAAAAAGTGATGTCGATAACTCCTTAAATAAAATAATCGTCTTGCGCTATGAAAAGCAATTGTCCGATTCCTTCGAATTGGTTGCAACCCCAACTGGATTTGCAATTGAAGTGGACGGTAGGAAAATGGAATACATTTTTAAAAAGGGCATCTATTTTGCCAATACAGCTGATAAGGATTTCTTTATTATTGATGAGTTTGAAAGTTTATAACGGATAGTTAATTTTTTTTACTATAGGGCCTATTCCAAGGCCCTATGTTGATTCAAATAAGTGCTGAAAAGTGAAGGGGAATGAAATCTTGGGATATAATGGTATCCACTTCTATTAATAGAATGGATCATTTTATACATACTGATCGAAGTTTTATATCGTTATAACCACACGAACCCAATTTTTCCCCAGAATGAAAAAATTACTTTATTTATGCCTGTTTGTATGCGTCCTGAGCGGTTGTAATAAGCTTGATGAGCTCACAAAATTCAATTTAAAATATAATAGCAGTGTTGAAATTAAATCGACGGGCAATCTCAATTTGCCATTCGATGTGTTTACCCCGGATGTAGAGACCAATTCAGAGTCTGAGTTTGCGGTAAACGACACCAGAAAAGACCTTATTGAAGATATAAGGTTAAAGCAATTAGATCTCGTCATAACCTCTCCGGATAACCAGGATTTTACTTTTTTGGAATCGGTGGATGTTTATATTTCGGCAGATGGACTTCCCGAAATTAGAATAGCCTTTGTAGAAGAAGTTCCTAATACTGTAGGAAACGCTATCGCAATGAATGTAGAGGATATGGATATCCAGGAATACATCAAAAAAGATAAGTTTTTCCTGAGGCTCAATACCGTGACCGATAAGGTGCTAACGAACGATTGCTTGATCGATGTTAAGACCATATTTTTTGTGGATGCCAAAATATTGGGAATTTGAAGCGTAGACAAAAATCAGATTTAACGATTTCTTGTATTTAAACGTACCTTTTATGGTACAATACTTATACTTATTAAAACCCGCAACTCAGCGGGTTTTTTCATTTTAGT
>JBBKWR010000099.1:0-15571 GCA_037969055.1 Flavobacteriaceae bacterium
GTCTCCAATACCTTCTCAACTATATCACGTGTAACAAATGATGGGGCCTGGGCCGAAATGAAAAATATTCCATTGCTCGCGAATAAGGTGACCGTAGTACATTATGGACAGTCTAAAACTAAGGTTACCAATGAAAGTGGAGGTACATTGAACTGGTCCGCAAAAGTCCCTGGCATACATTCTTTTTTGTTTATAAATGGCCATAGAACTGATACTACATCTGTAGTTGATGGCACACAAACCTATTCCGTTGTTTCGATGGAATTGAATGAAGGCGATGAGGCCATCGTGTCTGTGGATAAATAAATGGACTGAATAAATGACATGTCCGTTCGAAGAAAATGGGCCTTACATTCACCAATTTTGAATGCTCCATGCATAGATAAAACAAGACTAATAATTGCGTATATTTAATAGCATTCAACAATAAACCGATAAAATAATATAAAAATGAAAAAACAACTAGTAAGTTTAATGGTACTCGCACTGATGGTGCTTGTGTCCTGTAAAGAACCTGCTGCTACCGAAGCAGTCGAAACACCGGATTATGCCGCGTTTGATTCCAAAGTATCCGTAATTCGTGCCTTTTACAAGGCCCATAGTCAAGAGGACTTGGCGACTTTATCGTCTATGCTCGCCGATACCATGCAATGGAGTCCACCAAACTATAATGGCAACCAATGGTTGGGGAAAGAAGATTTTCTTGCTACGCTCAAAGCCTATCATGAAAACTATGATAATATACAATTCACTGAAGGTATCGTATTGCCAGATTCAACGGCCAACGGGTTCTGGTCCGGTTCTGTTTTTCCCAAAGGAACTGCTTCTTCCACCCCAAGTAACATAAGGACTTATGGAACCTGGACGGCGACCCATACAGAAAGTGGACAAAAGGTGGGGGTAAAATATTATAGCCTTTCTATGGTCAATAATGATGGAAAGATAGCCACCTTTTCTGATTACCTCGATATTAATAGTCTTATGCCGAAACCGGAAGAGAAGAAATAAGCCGCATAGTTTACAAAATAAAGGTGGTCATCTGTTGAGGCCACCTTTTTATGTGGACCAATGGGTTGCTAAGCTTTGGCATTTAAAGGTTATCACGGGATGCGATCATACAACCATTGATATTTAAAAGAGGAGGGCATTCCTTCACGGATTCAGAATAGCTATTTTTACTACCTTTAACTATGGCCCCTTAAATTTATATAACGATGAAGTCCCCATCTTTATTTAACCCCACCTTTGTGGAAAATACCTTCAAGAATTTTTTCGTACTACTCTCGATTACCTTGGTGGTTTTGTTTAATAGTTGTGATGAGAAACACACAGAGGGTTTAAATCCAGGAGTCCTAATGGGCATCATATCAATCGGCCCCCTATGTCCTGTGGAAACCATTCCTCCCGATCCCAACTGCCAACCCACAGAAGCCACCTTTAAAGCTTGGCCCATTGGTGTTTGGACTGCGGACAAAAAATCAAAAGTTTCGACACTTAAACCTAATTTGGATGGCAGCTACGATTTCGAGCTTCAAGAAGGCAGCTACGTTGTTGATCTGGAGGTACAGCACCATTTTGGCTCTAATCTGCCAGCAACCATCATGATAGCACAAGGAGTCACCACGGTGCTCGATATAGAAATCGATACAGGAATACGATGATTGGCAGCCGTATCATTAATACGATAGTGGGGGTCAACAAAAGAATTTAAGAAATCGACAGGGCCTTACCCACCAAAAATGGTCAGGATGGCTCCAACCCCAACAAAGGCTATGGCTTATTGCATCGCCTTTGTAGAAGGCCTCGAAATATCGGTTCCCAAGGCGTGTATTGTATTCTGGAGCGTCCCCTTAATTGGGGTGCCGGCATCATCTTTTAAATCATAGGATATTGTCATGACATCAACAGGCGCAACCTTATCAATGATAAGTTCAACCATACGCTTATCTTTGGAGAGCCTTGCCTCCAATATGGCCAAGGATTTGACATTATAGCGATCCGATCCATAATTGCTGCTTCTTAACAAATCCCAGGTCTTCACTTCATAATTCGAAATATCTATGGCATACCCCTCATCCAGTTTGGTGGCGAAGGTCAGTTTCATGCCATTGCTTAGGGCTTTAAGCGCAATTGGCATGGGCAAGGTTTTGCCCGTATACCTTATGCGATAAAGGTCACCCGTGCGCATATTTTGATCCGTACCCCAGGCCTGCATACCACATAAATATAAGTGTTCGTCATCTGGATTAAACCTGCCCCTCATGACCCCGGTATAAAACTTCATACCAGGTATATCGATTACACCTCCCTGTATTTGGCCGCTAATTTCTTCTGGCAGCACCAATTGTATTTTTCCAAAACCATACGAGAAGCTCAATAGATGATTGTCCAGCGCGCCCCATTTCTTGCTTGCTACCCATAAAAGCTCGGACGGGGAACGGTCGAATTCCATATCGACCCAAATCATAGGGGGCACCATCGCTTGGTTTGTGGTGTCTTTTGGAGGATCGTAGCCCCACATATTGCCAAAGAACTTGGGTCTGTCCCCGGTTTTGATCCAGTTGATACGGTTCATCGGGTTCCAAAACCCTTGTTGGTCGGTGACCAGAAAACTACCATCAGGATTGATACAAACGCCGTTAGCCGCACGAAAGCCTGTGGCGATTATCTCGGACCTTGCACCATCCTTGCTCACTTTGATCAGGGTCCCGTGTTGCGGAATTAAGGCTTCGCGGGCATGCCTACCACTTTTGGCATAGTACAAATTACCCGCTTTGTCTGCCTGCAATCCCATAGCGAATTCATGAAAATGATCGGTGACCTGATGGTCATGGTTGAAACTTTCATAAAAATCGGTTTCATCGTCGCCATTAAAATCATGGAGACGTACCAGCTGGTCCCGACACGTCACGAATATTTCTTCCTGAACAACTTTTATTCCTAGCGGTTGGAACAATCCTGCCGCCATCCGCTTCCAGGTAAGGGTTTTACTGCCATTGGTAAGGCCCGTGATCAGCCAGACATCGCCATCGGTGGTGCAGGCAACCGCTTTGTTGCCGTCATTCAAAAAATCTATACCGCTTAGTTTCATACGGCAATGCCAAGGGTTTTCATAGGGTGGAGTGAGCTGATCTACGGCAAAAAGTCCATCTTCTGAACCCTTCGTTACCACGGTGGTCAATTCTTCTGGGTAAAGTGGAGCTCCCCCTTTTGTATACCTTACCAAGGATTCAGGTGCCGCTGAGATCTTCACAATGGTATCCAAATCCTTTACTCCACCGTCGGCAATAAATAATTTTACTTGTGCAGATCGTGACTTGCCCACGGTCATAATATGGTAACCGGCTTCCTCGGAAAGGGACGCCCCTGTGCCCGAAATCCTCACCTGAGTTGCAATTGGTGCTACCCTTAACTTGAGCAAGGAGTTGGAGGGTGAAATGTTCAGGGTTCTTGTAAATATGGTCCCACCCGCTATTTCCTCCATTCCCAAGCGCTCTAAAATGTTGGACGATCCAACGGTATACGAAATAATGATATTGTCACCACTTTGGTAGAGACCTTTATAGTTTGCCCATTTTTTGGGTAGCGGGCCAAATTGCCGACCGTCCCGTGCCGTGAACCTGGGATCATTATATGTTCCATCCACAGGATTAGCCCATCCAGGCCCTACTGGGGTCTCGAAATGGAGTTTACCAATGGTACGGGGATAGGTCTCATGCCGATCATTGAGCAGAATGGCATCCCAATCTATAAATCCAGTCCCCGTCCATCCTCCAGCGATGCGCATTACATCATGATCGAAGATCATCCAGGCCTTCCCTTTCGATATGCCACCTTTTCCTTCATCAAGGCGTATGGCTATTCCTTTGTAAGCAAAATTATTTTTCGAATAATCTTCATCCGGGAACGGTACTGGACCAGGGGAGTGGTACCTAGGAGGTCCATTATTTACATCCACCAATTCATAGGTATTGATAAAAAAATTGCCGTAATTCTGATCTGACCACGGGTGGTAGGGTTTTGGTTCCGGTCCTTTTGAGTTCCCTTTGGGTAGTCCGGTCAAATATCCTTGGGAGATCTTGAAGTATTCAGACGCATTGTATTTATTCACAAATTCCTCGCGGATAAAAGTAATAACATCATATTTTTCCTGCGGGGTAAGCGTTAGTTGTGGGGGCATCGTAGCAAACCCTTTGGTGAGGGTCTGGTACATCGAAAAGGGATCACCCCCGGCCTTGAATGGTTGTTCCCCAAAGCGCATTGATAACGGCAGGGACCCATCAATGTTTGGGTTTCCATGGCAGTTGATACAATTGGAATTATAGATCCTAGCGCCACGGTCCACGGATTCAAGGTCTAATGCTTCAAGAATCCCCTTGTGATCTATCTCTCCTTCTTTTTCTTGGACATCGTTTTCCGACAACAGGTAAGCGATACGAGATCTATCAATGGCCACCGGATCCGTAGATTGTTTTTTCGCTTTAAAGGGAAGGATATGCTCTTCGTACCTCAGCGTTCCATCAAATTCATCCCCTAAAAAAGCACCGTTCAAATTAAATGTAGTTTCCCATTTTTCAAAATCCGCAGTGAGATCATTCTCGATAATCTTTAGGTTTTCAAGTGCAATGGTCCCTAGTTGAAATGATCTTAAAACACCACGGTACCCTCCATTTTCTTGGTCTATTTTAATAACGCCATCGATGGGCTCCCCTTCAATTGTAAATTCGTAGTCCCAAGTACCTTCAACAGAAGGGGAAGAACAACCTATAAAAGTGGACACAAGGGCCATAGCCATTACGTAGGCCATGATTGCGATATTTTTGCCACTAAAAGCCACTTGTGTGATCAACCGTGTTAATGATGCTGATGATTTTACGTTCATGGTCTTTATGTATTGTGATTCTTATCGGATGGCAATGGTGAAAAGAACGGGAATACCTACAATTTAATTCTTTCTTAGCTACTAAAAATATGTATAATTATTTAAGTTAAATTTATACGTCTATAGATGGTTGATCTTAAAAAGATATTAACTAAATATGATATCGGAATAAATGCGTATCCACTGGCACTTAAATTGGCGCCCTTGACCTTTGGACACGCGACCAATAAGGAATCGATACTACAGTATTGATAACAAAAGACCCTTTTATGAAATCATTCCTTCCATATGCAATACCCGTGCTCCTGCTCCTAATGGCCATGAACAAGCCCATTACCAAGAATCCTATCTCACTTTTTGATGGAAAAACCTTCACCGGATGGGAAGGCGACACCCTCAATACCTGGCGTATCGAAGACGGTGCCATTGTAGGAGGTTCCCTTACTGAAATGGTTCCCCATAACGACTTTCTGGTCACCACCCGTTCTTATGGCAATTTCATCTTAAAACTAAAGATCAAATTAACGGGAAAGGAAGGCTTCATCAATTCTGGGATCCAATTTCGCAGTGAGCGCTTGACCGATCCGCCCCATGAAATGATCGGGTATCAGGCAGATTGGGGAGCCGATTACTGGGCAGGTCTCTATGACGAATCGCGCAGAAACAAAACGTTGATGGCTCCCGATTCCATTCAAGTATTGCAATGGATCAAAAAAGATGACTGGAACGATTATGAAATCCGTGCGGTAAACCGTCATATCCGCTTGTTTATCAACGGTCACGAAACAGTGGACTATACCGAGGATGATAGAACAATTCCACAGGTTGGACACATCGGCATACAGATTCACGGTGGGGGCAAGGCGCTGGTTGCTGTCAAGGGAATGACGCTTGAGGAGCTCCGATAAAAGTGTTATCTTTCTATGTCAGCACCTTTACCTATTGCCAGTTCAATAAATCTATAATGAAAAAAACCGCTTCACTTTTAAAGTCCGCCATCTTGGTCATGATTGCCCTCGGGACTATTATATGCTGTCGGCAGAAGGACAAAAGTGAAACTTCCGAGATTCGGGACCTCCGAGATACAACCCGCATCGATCGCGACTATGCCTTGGAAGCTACAATGCTCGGTTATTTTGCAAAAGATGGTACCAGGAACCCCACATTAAGGGCTAATAAAGGAGACCGGGTTCGGATTACCATTACCAATGGGGAGGTAATGACCCATGATATTGCCATGGAGAAATTAGGGCATAAAAGCGAGACCTTATTGGAAAAGGGCTCCAGTACAAGTATCACATTTACCGCAATATCGGATGACACCTATTTTTGTTCGGTGCCGGGGCATCGCGCCGCGGGGATGGAAGGCAGATTAGAACTGGTCGAAGGAACAATTACGGCCCCGGTCATTGTGGGTATTGTTCCCAAAAAAAATGGAAAACCCTTGAACCTGGGATTTGAACGTGGCAATATGGGTGATTGGACTGCCTCCGGGGACGCTTTTAAGAACCCTGTGTTTAGTGATCCTGCAGCCATTTATGGCGAAGGATCTCAAATAGGTTTTGATGGCGATTACTTTGCCAGCAGTGGCGGGACCAGCAATTATAAGTTAAAGGGAACGCTTACCTCCATTCCTTTTGAAATTACCCATCCCTTTGCCGCTTTTAGGGTTTCTGGTGGGGCACTGGCCGATACACGGGTTGAAATTGTCTTGTCGAAAACCAATAAGGTCATATTTAAATCTTCTGGCCAGGGCAGGGCCACCATGCAACCTGTGGTCGCTGATATGAAGGATTATTTGAACAGCGATATCTTTATTCGAATCGTTGACAATGAGACTGGGAAGTCCACGATTCCCTACATAGGGGATGATACGTGGGCGCATATTTCCTTCGACGATTTTCGGTTTTACCCAAGCCGTCCCAATTTTCCCAATGAATTGAGCCAGGAAGACATCATACTTCTCCCCCCATTAGATCCTGTGCTTCACTCGGGACTTTCGGGTAAGGAAGCCGCCAAAGTGATGTCCCTCCCTAAAGATTTCAATATTACCCTGGCTGCCTCGGAACCTGATGTGGTCAGACCTATTAGCTTTACTATCGATGCCCGGGGAAGGCTCTGGGTGGTTGAAGGCCATACCTACCCCGTTCCGGCAGCAGAGGGAAAGGGGAAAGATCGTATCCTCATTTTTGAGGACACCAATGGAGATGGAACCCTGGATCATAGAAAGGTTTTTACTGAAGGTCTTAATCTAGTGAGCGGCATCGAGGTAGGCATGGGAGGGGTTTGGCTCGGCGCGGCACCCTATCTTTTGTTTATCCCTATGGATGCAGAAAATGACCGCCCAGCCGGACCACCGCAAGTATTACTCGATGGCTGGGGGCTTGACGATACCCATGAGGTGCTCAATAACCTTAGATGGGGTCCGGATGGATGGTTGTACGGTGTTCATGGCGTGTTTACCCACTCCAATGTGGGTAAGCCAGGTGCCAGTGAACAACAACGAACAAAGGTGAATGCGGCGGTTTGGAGGTACCACCCCACAAGACATGACTTCGAAGTCTTTTCGGAGGGGACTAGCAATCCATGGGGAATCGATTTCAACGACTATGGGCATCCCTTTATTACCGTTTGCGTCATTCCACATCTCTACCATGTCATTCAAGGTGCCCGATACCAACGACAAGGAGGCAAACATTTCAATCCTTATACTTATGACGATATCAAGACCATAGCCGACCATGTACACTATTTAGGCAACCAGGGGCCACACGCAGGTAATTTTAGGTCAGCTGCGGCAGGTGGTGGTCATGCACACGCTGGGGCCATGATTTATCTTGGAGGCGATAGTTGGCCCAAAGAATATCACAATACCATATTCATGAACAACATTAATGGGGCCAGACTCAATAACGATCAGCTCACACGGGTTGGCTCTGGTTATGGGGCTTCCCATAATAAAGACTTCATAATCATGAACGATTCTTGGTCACAATGGCTAAATTTTAGATATGATCCCAATGGCTCGGTATTTGCCATCGATTGGTATGACCAGAACCAATGCCATAGTCCAAATCCGGAGGTACATGATAAAACATTGGGGCGAATCTTCAAAATCACCCATAAGAACGATCAATGGGTGAAAGTAGATCTTACAAAAGCCACTGATATGGAATTGGTCAACTACCAATTGCATGCCAATGAATGGTATGTGCGACAGGCCAGGGCACTATTGCAGGAGCGCGGACCCAACCCCAAAGTGCATGTGGCCTTGAAGAAAATTTTGGATCTTAATCAAGATGTGACACGTAAATTGAGAGCCTTGTGGACGCTGCATGTGACCAACGGACTATCAGAAAACGAGCTCAATAGTTTGCTAGGAAATTCTGATGAAAACATTAGAGGTTGGGCCATTCAACTCCTGACGGAAGATAAAGCCGTTTCGGCCACCACTATGGATCGCTTTATCGACATGGCCAAAATTGACAATTCTGCCTTGGTACGTCTTTACCTAGTCTCTGGGATGCTCCGTCTGGAACCCTCAAAACGATGGGAAGTGTTGGAAGCGCTTACCCAAAGGTCGGAAGATGTTGCCGATCATAATGCACCGCTTATGCTGTGGTACGCCACTGAGCCATTGATAGACTTGGATATAGAGCGTTCCCTAAAAATGGCGGAGAAAGCAAAAACCCCCAAACTCCTGACATACGCTATCCAAAAGCTTGGTGATCAGAATACGCCTGCTGCCAAAAAATCACTTGTGGCCTTACGAAAACGTATAGAACAGGTCGGGTCAAGTGAAAGCCTATACTACCAGATGAAAATCGATTCAATTCTTACTAAATAGAAGATACCAATGGTTTCAGCACATATAAAAATTCGAAGTAATGGTAGTAGCAGGGCCGTAATCGGGGGTGTAATGATACTGGGACTCTCCTCCCTTCCCTGTATAGGGCAATCTAGCAACCAGAACGGCTTCAAAAAGACGATCCTTACCAGGGATTTTATCTCGGAAGGTGTCGCGATAGCCGATCTTAACAATGATGGGGCAAAGGATATCGTAGCCGGTTATTATTGGTTCGAATCACCGGATTGGACACGCCACGAAATGGCGCCCTCCCATGTCTTTGACCCACGGAAGGAATACAGTGAATCGTTCTTAAATCTAGGAATGGATGTAAACCTCGATGGATGGGACGATGTCGTTATTATCGATTACCCCGGAAAACCGGGTTTTTGGTTCGAAAACCCAAAAAATCAATCAGGTCCGTGGAAAAAACATTTCATCGCATCATCTATGGGAATCGCGAACGAGTCACCTGGCTTCATCGATATCGACGGCGATGGCCGATTGGACATTCTTTGTGGAGATGTAGATAAAAAACAAATTGTCTGGCTTCAGGCACCCTTGAGACCGGGCGATACAGAATGGGTACGTTTCGAACTGAGTGAAGAAAATGTGCCGGGAACCGACAAGTTTTCCCATGGAATAGGCTATGGAGATATCAATATGGATGGCATTGATGACGTGGTGGTTGCTGAAGGCTGGTACCAGGGAAAAGCCGATAAAAACACCGGGGACTGGGAATTTCATGCTGCGGACTTAGGCGAGCCCTGCTCCCATATGCAGGTGTTGGACGTAAATGGCGATGGCATAAACGATGTTGTAACTGCCTCTGCCCATGCCGTTGGGGTCTGGTGGCATGAACAATTGAACGGGCAACTATTTACCACCCACCTGATGAGTACGACCACCGCACAAACACATGCTTCAATCATGGCCGATTTAAATGGGGATGGTAGGGAGGAATATATTACCGGAAAACGCTATCTGGCACATAACGGGAACGATGCCGGGGACGCTGACACTCCCTATCTATTTTGGATAGCATTTACCCCTGGATCAGAACCCTATTACAAAGAGCATATCATTGACGACGATTCCGGGGTCGGACTTAACATAGCGGTCGCCGACATGAACGATGACGGATCAGTGGATATTGTAATAGCCAATAAAAATGGGGTGTTCCTTTTGGAGAACCATATTAAATAATGGCCAAAACTAAATTTTGATAGTAAATTATTAAAAATGTCCATTTAGATTTAAACATAAAATAATAATCTTAGAGAATTATGAAATTCAAAATCGGAACAAAAGAAAATCCCATCTTATTGAAAACGCCGCCCTTGAAATCAGAATACACGATGCACGTTGCAGAAAAAGATGGGAAAGAAGTGTTGGTATGTACTGTTGGCAAGACCGTTTTACATTATAATCTGGACTGTATTGATGATCTACACAAAATGCTCAAAACACATGGGGATTGGATGGAGCTAGGCAGTGCCGATGAACAAAAATCTGCAAAGGACGGTACTGTGGAAGCTTGGGGACGTTCAGAAATAAATCCCGTAGGTGGCTGGTACGGCCAGAAAAAAGGGCTCCGTGGCCGCTTTGGAATGTATATACCTCCGTTAATGGAGGCACTTGGACTCGCAGAAGTGACCCATGAGGCAAGAGGGAACCAAATGAGGGCCCGTTAAATATCACTATCTAAATGTTTTAAATTATGGCATACAGCGAAAAATTAGCAAACCGAATCCGGGAGAAACTGGCAGACTTAACAAACATTGAGGAAAAAAAAATGATGGGGGGCCTGACATTTATGTACAATGATAAAATGTGTATAGGGGTCATTGGCGATGAAATGATGTGCCGCGTAGAACCAGACTTACATGAATCTTTGGTCGAAAAAATTGGTTGCCGAACCATGGACTTTACCAACAGACCGATGAAAGGGTATGTGCTGATAGAGGACATCGCCATGAAATCTGAAAAAGATTTTGACTCTTGGATCCAATTATGTTTAGACTTCAACAGCAAGGCCAAGTCGTCAAAAAAAAGGAAAAAAAAGTAATCATGAAAAAGAGAACATTACCTCCCCTTAGCACATGGTTGACTTTTACATTCTTGACTTCCGACAAAAACGGTCGCCTTGAACCTGGTCCTGGCTTTAAGTACTTAGCATCATTTTTTTTTAAATGTATTTGGGGCGTTGGACTTTTGATTGCCGTTTCATGCACTCAAAAAGAAAATAAAACCAAAATTTCGGCTGTCCCTAACGCAGTGTTGGATTATCCAATACAACCGGTACCTTTTACTGCCGTACACATCGAGGATGATTTTTGGACCCCCCGTTTGGAGACCAATCGACAAGTTACCATTCCCTATAACTTTCAAAAATGTGAAGAAACGGGCAGGCTAAGAAATTTTGCCATTGCTGGCGGGCTGGAGGCAGGCGAATTTGAAGGTATATTTTTTAATGATTCTGATGTGTTCAAGGTTATCGAAGGCGCCAGTTATTCGCTACAGTTGCACGATGATCCGCAACTCAGCTCGTTTTTGGACGACCTGATCACAAAGATTGCCGCGGCCCAGGAAGCCGATGGTTATTTATATACGAACCGTACCATTGATCCGGCTAAGGCATCGGATGGGGGAGGGACGGAAAGATGGACCAATCTCAAAACCTTCCACGAACTATATAACGTGGGACACCTGTATGAAGCTGCGGTGGCCCATTTTCAAGCTACTGGGAAACGATCTTTATTGGAAGTGGCCCTCAAAAATGCCGACCTCATCGACCGGGTATTTGGGCCTGGTAAAAATATGGGCGTGCCCGGCCATCAGGAAATAGAGATCGGTTTGGTGAAACTCTACCGTACCACTGGGGAAAAAAGGTATCTGGACCTTGCCAAATTTTTTATAGACCAGCGCGGGAATGCGGAAGGACATAATATCACAGAGGGGGAATATGCGGGAAAATATCAACAAGATCACTTACCCCTTGCCCAACAGGAAGAGGCGGTGGGGCATTCCGTTAGGGCGGGCTATTTCTATTCGGGCGCCACCGACGTGGCCGCCTTGACGGGCGAAACGGCCTATGATGAGGCCCTCAATAAAATATGGAACGATATTGTCCACAAAAAAATCTACCTCACAGGGGGCATTGGGGCGGAACCCAAGCATGAAGGGTTTGGCCCTGCGTATGAGCTACCAAACGCAACGGCCTACACCGAAACTTGTGCCGCTATTGCCCTCATGCTGTGGAACCAACGCATGTTTCTAAAAAGTGGGGACGTAAAATATATGGACGTTTTTGAGCGAACGTTATATAATGGCTTCCTTGCCGGGGTTTCTTTGGAAGGCAATACCTTCTTTTACCCCAACCCGCTCGAAACCGACGGCGTCTCCAAGTTTAACCAAGGGGTCTGTGGTCGATCCCCTTGGTTCGATTGCTCTTGTTGCCCCGTAAACGTTGTGCGCATTTTACCTTCCCTTCCCGGATATCTTTATGCCACCAAAGGACAGGAGGTATATGTGAATCTATATATGGGCAACCAAACGGATATCGCCTTGGGCGACAAAGTCCTCAAACTCCGTCAAACCACCAATTATCCTTGGGATGGCCAGATCAAGCTGGAAATCTTGAATGCCAAAGCGATCGCTGTCGCCTTTAAATTAAGGGTGCCCGGTTGGGCCAGGAACGAAGTGATGGATGGTGACCTATATCATTACATAGATGATGCGTCTCCAACTATTGAGCTGGCCGTAAATGGAGAAACAAGGGAGGCTGAGGTTGTGGATGGTTACATCACCATTGGGAAACAGGATTGGCAACAAAACGATAAGATCGAACTCTCCTTTGAAATGCCCATTCGCAAAGTAGTAAGCCATGAACTAGTTGCTGCCAACAAGGGAAAAATGGCCTTGGAGCGCGGTCCTTTAGTCTATTGTGCGGAGGAGGTCGATAACCCCTTGGGCATCCTAAAAATCAAGATCCCCACATCCGAAATATTTGAATATTCTTTTGAAGAAAACTTGCTCGGTGGCATAGGGAACATCCAGAGCCCGTCTATAAGGGCCATTCCATACTACGCCTGGGCGCATAGGGAAATGGGAGAAATGGCGGTTTGGCTAAAACAATAAGATCTCGATGAAAAAATTATACATACTCCTGTTTAGTTACTGTATGACCCTACAAGGTTGTGGATCCCCCACGGCATCAATTCCCAAAGAAAATCCACCGAACATTGTCCTCATTATGGGGGATGACATGGGCTATTCTGATATCGGATGTTATGGAGGGGAGATCAACACGCCCCGACTTGATCAACTTGCGGCCAATGGCTTGAGGTTTACCCAATTTTATAATACAGCGCGATGTTGTCCCACCCGGGCCTCCTTACTAACGGGTCTTTATCCGCAACAAGCCGGTATGGGCCACATGGTGTACGATAGGGGAACCCCTGCGTACAGGGGTGATTTGAGCACCAACGCGGTGACTATTGCCGAAGCCCTTAAAGAGGCTGGTTATTCCACCTATATGTCCGGCAAATGGCACGTTACCCCATACGTGATCAATGAACCGGACAAAAGTAATTGGCCTAGACAAAGAGGATTTGATCGTTTCTTTGGGATCATCGCAGGGGCAGGCAGCCTATATGATCCCCGCTCCCTGACAGATGATAACGCCTATGTGGCACCGAGGGAGGGCTTTTATTGCACCACGGATTTTACCGATTACGCCGTAAACAGAATTCAAGAGCACCAAGGGGAGAACCCCTTTTTTCTTTATTTGTCCTACACTGCGGCACATTGGCCAATGCATGCCCCCGCGGAGGCCGTCGCCGAGTACAAAGGCAAATATGATGCGGGATGGGATGAAGTTCGAAAAAGTCGCTTTGAACGCATGAAAAAAATGGGGCTGGCCAAGGGGGATTGGGAACTGACCCCAAGGGATTCCTTTGTGGAACCCTGGTCAGATGATATTCCCGATAAAGAATGGGAGCTCGCCAATATGGAAACCTATGCCGCCATGGTCACACTAATGGACGAAGGGATAGGAAGGGTAGTGGACGCCCTGAAAGCAAAAGGACAGTTAGATAATACCATTATTTTCTTTTTGCAGGACAATGGGGCCTGTGCAGAGGAATTGAATTGGTTGAACAATAGACCCAAACTAAAAGAGCCCACGCCCATGGCCCCTGGCGAATTGCAGACAGAAACGGTTCCGTATGTAACAAGAGACGGTACACCCGTAAAACTTATGAAAGAGGCATGGCCGGGGCCTCCGGACGGTTATACCGCCTATGGCCTGAATTGGGCAAATGCCAGCAATACCCCATTTAGGGAATACAAGCATTGGGTGCATGAAGGGGGTATATCCAGTCCTTTGATAGTACATTGGCCCGCCAAAATCAAAGCGGGCGGGGCGTTCAGGAACGACCCAACCCATTTGATCGACATCATGGCTACGAGCATGGAGGTCTCGGGAGCCGAGTATCCCACTACCTATAACGGAAATATTATCCAACCTATGGAGGGTAAAAGTTTGGTACCGATCTTTGAGGGCAAAGATTTTGAAAGGGAAGCCATTTATTGGGAACATGAAGGTAACCGTGCCGTACGCATGGGGAAGTGGAAACTCGTTTCCAAGGCAAGTAAGAAACAATCCTTTATCTGGGATAAGGTAGATGCACTTGAAGTATCGAATTGGGAATTGTTCGATATGGAAAAAGACAGGACAGAAATGAATGATATAGCTTCCAAGCACCCCGAAGTATTGAAGAAAATGGAGGGCATGTGGTTGAATTGGGCGAAACGTACCGGAACCATCCCAAGACCCCTAAAATAAATCAGCAAGGGTCGAGCTTACCATATAACGGGATATGTAATCCCACAACAACATTTTCTTATCTTGGCATTGTAAATTTGTAATTCATAGTTAAAATTTACCAAATAACCAGTCAATGAAAGCCAAGAAGCTCACACTAGCATACTTATCGACTTATTTGGCCGTAGGAGGCATAGGACTGGCCTTTTTCCCCTTACAGACCCTAAAACTTTTTTTCTCGAATGGAGATTATGGGAACATTATGCCCAGGATCGTTGGCATGTTCATGGGCGCACTTAGCTTCCTGATCTATAGAATAATAAAAAACGAGGATTGGAAATATTATACTGCCACCATATACGTGAGAAGCATAATAGTGTTGTTCCTATTCTGGTTGTTTTACCTTTCCAACGACCCACTGTTTTTGGTCCTCAATGGCATTGTACTGATAGGATTGCTGCCCTCCATCCTGATTCATTTCAATACCAAAAATCAATGACAGCCAACTAAAATGCTAGGGTAAATTTGTAATGGCAGATGCTAAAGGCACAAAAAACTGTTGTTGCCACCAGATCCAATTGATTATGAAAAGAACTGGACTACTATTGGTCTTGATATTATTAGGTTTAAAGGCAACCGCCCAAAGCAAACTAGACTCATTGTGGAATGTTTGGGAAGATGCCACCAAACCTGATTCCTCCCGCGCGAATGCCCTCGAAGACTACATTTATGAAGGCTATTTCTACTCCAATCCGGATAGCGCTACCATCTTGGCGGAGCAATTATATGAGTTCACACATAAAACAGCTGACACCATAGGAATGGTGAACGCTATGGAATTGGCTGGTTATAATTTTTTTAGGATGGGCGATTATCCTAAAGCGTTATCGGCTTACCAACAGGGCTTGGAAATCGCCGAAAAAAATAAAGACAAAAAAGGAATTGCAAATATATTATTGAAGACCGGATTTATCTATCACGATAATGAGGATCTTATTAGGGCACTCAACTATTA
>JBBKWR010000100.1:0-3706 GCA_037969055.1 Flavobacteriaceae bacterium
GGATTTTTGATCGTGATCGGATTATTGACCCGTTGGGCCGTATTGGCACAGTTGCCCATACTTATCGGAGCGATTTTGACGAATTTTCTTGGGGAAATGAACACAACCAACCTAATGCTAGCACTTATCACCTTTGTAGTTTGCGTGTTTTTCCTGTTTTATGGTTCCGGAAAACACTCAACGGACTATTATCTAAAAATGCAGAAATAATTGTGCCCAAAAAAGGATAAGGTGCATATTACCAATTTCATTTTGTTCACTATTAGTAATGATGGGAATGATATGTCCTCATTCCCTAGAAAGAAAGCTTTTCACCAAGGCCAAAAAATTGATAGTTTTGGACGAAGGTATTTTTAAAGATTGAAAAACCTAAATGTCCCGTACAATGGCCAGGAGCAACATTTGCGACCCTATAGGTGTCGCGCATACGCACCGCAAGTCCCTCGATATAGGCCCTATCATATGGAATCAGGTGAAACCCCCCCGCCACTAGCAAAATATCTTCAGGACATACTTTTTTGGTTTCCTGTATGATGGTTTCGATGGTACTATGCGAACATCCGGTTATTATAACCTGCCCTTTGGGAGTACGGAATGAAACGGAAAGTTCAGGCATTCCAATGAATTTGGGATTTTTATCAAATGGCGGGTATTTGATATAAGTGCCCATTAGTTCTGCCGTGGTCGGTACCAGGGTAATCCCTGGCAAAATTTCTTCAGCCACCTTCACATACGATACGTCCCATTCCCAAAACCTACCGGTTGGGACCGTAACCATCCCATCAACCACCTTCTTGCCGCCGAAATAAATCTCATTGGTCGACATGGTCTTCACAATATCCGGTTCGGCATCACGAAATGGGAACTTTACGGGGGCACCAAGGGAAAAGAAATCATTGGGCACGTATATCTTTACATTTGGGTTCTGTTTTTTTAAAATATCGAACCCACCCATATGGTCATAATGTCCATGGGAAAGAATGGCAATATCCACTTTGCCCAAATCTATTTTAAGGGTTTCTACATTTCGTAGGAAGGTATTGGCATCCGTTCCGGCATCAAATAAAATGGTCTTTCCTTGATATTTGACCAAACAGGAGAAACCAAAATCCTGCACCAAGTCGGCCTGATCATTGCCAAAGGCATCGTAACAATTTGTAAGTTCAATGATTGTTCCCTCCTTTAGTGTCTTTTGGGCATAGACCGAAATTATGGCAATAAATACAAAAGTTAATTTCAAAATTGTAGGGATAAAATTGCTTTTTGTATTTTTCATATTCGTGTGGAGCGGCATAATTTAAAGATACGGTAACGATATATTAAATGTATCCTATTTTAGGGTATGAAAAACACGCTCAACAAATCTTTAATTGAATTGAGCGGAGTAGCGCCGTGTTATTTTTGCGCTATAATTTAAGATAACCAGTGCTACCTTCGCAGTCCGAATTAAACATTATGTTTAGCTAGAGATTATCCAATTGGTTGCTGCTCCTGTCCTGGCTGATCGTCCAAAAGAAACCTACAAAAAAGAAGGTGTCCGCGGTGGGTTGGATGGCCCGTCGATCAAAGACGCCGTTTGCGTTGGGGGCATTCGCATATTGGTAGCCATTAATATTATTAAACCCGGCCACATTGCTTATTGAAAAATAAAGGATCTTTTGTTGCGAGATCAAATAAGCCCAATTAACGCTCAGGTTGTTATAGGCCTTGGTCTTCTTGGACAGAAATCCGTTGCTGTTGGGATCATCATAGGGCCTTCCCGCCGCATGGGTGTAGGAGAACCCTACTTGGGAGCGCCAATCGGTAATAAAGTATTTTGCCACCAGGGAAAAATTATGTTTTGGTGCAAAATTTGGTGTTGCAGGTCCCGGGAAATTTTGGTAATCCCTTTTCGTATCAAGATAGGAATAGGATACCCAATAATCTAAATAATCGATACTCTTGTTATCCCGCCAAAACAAGTCCAAGCCGCTGGCATGTCCATTCCCTAGGTTGGTATAATTTGAATTGGACAAAGGCACATCTGTGTCGTATTTTACCAATGCGTCATAATCTTTATAATAGGTTTCAGCACGAAAAGTTTTACCATCTCCCTGATATTGATAATTAAGGATATAGTGTGAGGTTTTCTCCGATTTAAGACCCGCTTCGAATTTCAAATATTGCGTCGAAGGGTTCTGATAAAAATCACCGTAGGCCAAGGAGAACTGACCTTTCTCGCTGCTTTTATAGGCCAATGATATTCTAGGCGCCAGATTATAATTATCTATTAGTTTTGAATACTCACCCCTAGCACCAAGTTTTATGGCAAAACGGTTGCTAAAGAAGATATCGGATTCTACAAAAGCGGCTGATAGCTGGTCCTTAGCGTTCGAGACCGCCCCGGGCCCATTGTTCGATACAAAGGAGTCCTGATAGTCACTTACAAAGTGTTCAGCCCCTATATCGAACCTAAAACGGTTGTTGAAACTTTTTCCCACCTTCACTTTTAAGTGTCCGGCTGTTTCTTGGGTTTCGATTTTGTCCTGGACGATCTCTATTTTATTTTTGTCGGAAGAAATGCTGCTTCCAGCGTTTATGGTCCAGTCACTCCCGAAAAAATACTTATAGGAAGTGTTCAAGTAAAGATTGTTGTTTTTTAAACGAAAGTTTACAAAATCGATAAAATTGATATCCTCCTGTTCAATATCCAGATTGGCATGGCTGAAACCCGAATAGAATTTAAACATGCTTTTTTCCTTTTTGCTCCGGAATACGGCCTCCCCTGAAATCGATTCATAGGGTTTGTTCCATCGAGCCCCTTGATCTGCTGGGACCAGGGTTTGGTAAGGTGCCAAATTGATGTAAGATGTATTAACACTCAGTGATTCATCTCCCCATATCTCGGTGTGGCCCAATCCACCCCCAACCGACATTAGGGCAATATCGGTCTTTTCCTGAGTGGGTACGTCTGTGGTATTCAACAACAAAACACTAGAAAGCGCTTGTCCGTATTCGGCGGAATATCCCCCTGTACTAAAAGTAATGCCCTTGAAAAGAAAGGGTGAAAACCTGCCTCGGGTAGGAATGTTATTGGCCGTTGCATTAAAAGGTTGGAATACGCGAAGCCCGTCAATAAATACTTGTGTCTCCCCAGCTTCACCCCCTCTAACAAATAGACGGCCGTCTTCGCTCACGGTCGAGGTGCCTGGAAGGGTTTGGAGCGCTGCTACAAAATCGCCCGCGGCCCCTGCCGTGGTGACAATATCCAAGGGTTTTAAAACCGAGACCTTCGAATTATCGCCCGCTTGAAAAGAGCCGGCGGTTAGGGTTACACCAGATAACTGATTAATGGCCTCAGACAGTACTATCTTAAGTGATTTAAGCAAATTAACATCGCCTGCCTCCGAATAGGTATCGAATGAAAGCATTGATACGATGAGGTTTTGGGTGCCGGTGTTGTTGGTCTCAAAACTGAATTGACCTTCGATCCCAGTTGAGGATCCATCATAAGTTCCTTCCAAATAAGCGTTGGCGCCCACGACCGGATTTCCATTGGAATCTACAACGGTTCCTGAAATGATTGTTTGTGCTGAAAGGTTTGCAAAACACAAAAGGGTTAAGGCAACTAATAAATATTTAGACATACCGGTTCATTTGATGGTTAGCGCAAAATTGCGCCAACATTATTGCTTTGGCCAATCAAGATTACCGAGTTGTTGATTAT
>JBBKWR010000101.1:0-2657 GCA_037969055.1 Flavobacteriaceae bacterium
CGTAATCCTTGGTATCATAGCCATCCGGAAGGCCTTCAAAATCGTAAGAGCCGTCTGGCCGTACCCCATAATTGATCTTTACCGTTTCGTACCAATCATTGCTATCGGGTTGGGCCAAACGCGACCCGTTGCCCGTCCATTTGGCAGGTTTTTCCATAAATTTCCTGTCGGCAAGCAAGTGTACTTCGCCGCCTAAGGGCAGGTAACCATCCTTCCACCGTGGAACTTGAAAAGTCTCATTAGGGAGGTAATAAAAATTATTCTCCCTTGCGTATTCAACCAAAGGATCATCCGAAAATCCAAAAGGCTCATGCCCTTTCGGGGTTGATTTTCCCTCGTAGTTTCGGGCCACATGGTTTGGAACAATATCGATCAATAATTTTAAGCCCACCCGATGGGTCCGGTCGATCAATGCCTTGAATTCATTCAATCTTTTTGAGGGATTGTCCGCCAAATCCGGGTCCACGTTGTAATAGTCCTTGACCGCATAGGGCGAACCCGCTCGGCCCTTGACAATATCGGGGTCGTCATTGGAAATACCGAAGGCCGAATAATCGGTAATTACATCATGATGGGGTATTCCGGTGTACCAAATATAGGTTACCCCCAAGTCTTTAATTTCGTTTAAGGCCTTTTCGGAAAAATCAGAAAATTTGCCCACGCCGTTCTCTTCCATCGTCCCCCAGGGCTTGTTATTGCTATTGGTATTTCCAAAAAGTCTTGTGAATACTTGGTAAACGACCTCTTTTTTTTTCTGTTTATCTGGCACTTGCATTTCTTTTATTTCTGTTTCACATCCCATAAGTGAAAAGCCAACAACGAGTAGTATGGAAAACCATCTTTTAACCATTCTAAGCAGGTGTTTCCTCTTTGGGGTTTAGGACCACCCGCTTACCATTGACGCGAATCGACATTTCTTGGTCCCCTTCCAAATGGAATTTGTTTCCGTTCTTTTCAACCGTAACCTTTAAGATGCGGTTCCTAAAGTTTATTTTAAAGGAAAATGATTTCCACTGTTCCGGGATCCTGGGCGTGAACGACAATTTATCCTCGACTACCCGCATGCCCCCAAAACCTTCTACAATGCTCAGCCAAGTTCCCGCCATCGACGTAATGTGCAGCCCCTCTTCGACTTCCTTGTTATAATCGTCAAGGTCTAATCTGGAGGTCCTTAGGTAAAAGGTATAGGCCTGTTGCATCTGGTCTAATTTGGCGGCCTGAATACTATGCACGCAGGGAGAAAGCGACGATTCATGTACCGTAAAGGGTTCATAAAAGTCGAAATGTTTTTGGAGTTCTTCTGTGCTAAAATGGTCCTCAAAAAAGTAAAAGCCCTGCAAGACATCTGCCTGTTTGATATAAGGGGAACGAAGAATACGGTCCCAGCTCCATTTTTGGTTGATGGGCCTATGCTTCTTATCCAATTTACTTACCGGGACGAGTTCTTTGTCCAAAAATCCATCCTGCTGCAGATATATCCCATATTCTTTGCTGCGGGGAAAATACATATTGGTCGCGACCTGCTTCCAAAGATCTGTTTCCGATGATGACAATTTGGTAATCCCTACTATTCTTTTATAATCTTCTGGATAGCCATCCTTTACCTTTTGCAATTGTTCCGTCGTATAATCGATGCACCATTTAGCCAAATAGTTGGTGTACCAGTTATTATTAACGTTGTTCTCATATTCGTTTGGGCCCGTTACCCCCAAGATCACGTATTTTTTGCGTTGTTCGGAAAAGGTGGCACGCTGGTGCCAAAACCGTGCGATACCAATCAACACCTCGAGCCCCATATCAGGTATATAGGAGTAGTCTCCCGTAAAGCGATAGTAATTAAAAATGGCGAAGGCGATCGCTCCGTTTCTATGGATCTCCTCAAAGGTGATCTCCCATTCATTATGGCATTCCTCCCCATTCATGGTAACCATAGGGTAAAGTGCGGCACCATTGCTAAATCCTAACTTTGTAGCGTTCTCGATGGCTTTTTCCAAATGGTCGTAGCGATACTTGAGGAGGTTACGTGCCACTTTCTGGTTTTTGGTTGACATGTAGAAGGGCAAACAGTAGGCCTCGGTATCCCAATAGGTACTACCCCCATATTTTTCACCTGTAAATCCTTTGGGGCCAATGTTCAACCGACTGTCGGTCCCGAGATAGGTTTGGTTCAATTGGAAGATGTTAAAGCGGATGCCCTGTTGGGCCTTCACATCACCTTCAATGGTGATATCGCTCATTTCCCAAATTTTGGCCCAAGCCTTTTTTTGATTTTCGAGCAAGACATCGAAACCTTGTTCAGTGGCCTCTTTAAGCACTTTTTTGGCCACATTGATCAGTTCTGAATTCTTGTGGTACCTAGAAACGGTATAGCCCCCGAACTTGTGAAGCGCAATCGATTCCCCTTTCTTGATCTTGTGTACGTATTCCAGCCCAATCCAATGCTGTTTTTGGTTTTTGATAGGATCTATGTCCAGTTTTTTTCCTTCTTGGTACAATTGGGATTCCATAAAAGTACAGGTCGCAAAATGAGTCTTCATAGTATGGGCCTCGATAAAAGCCTGATCTCCTGTTGCAATTACCTGAGTGGTATTCCAAAACTGATCGTCCCAGTTGGTATCATGGTTCTTTATACCACTGTCCAAATAAGGTTGGAACGA
>JBBKWR010000102.1:0-2831 GCA_037969055.1 Flavobacteriaceae bacterium
CTGTTTCTTCTTCCCAGAAGATTTCTTAATTTCCTGTTTTTTTGCTGCTGGCATTTGCTCCACGTTTTCACTTTATCCCTAAAACATACCGTAAGATAGTGACAACCCCTTTAATGGCAAAGTGATTGCTAAAGTCTTTTTGTCAGAAGGTTGCCTAGTTATTGATGGTGATTTAGCCATCGATCTGACCCAACTGCTTTCTAAAACGTAACTGGAAAATAGTGTTTTGAATTTAATAAAAACGGTCGTTTCCAATTCATTGAAGACAAAAAAAACGATAGCTGTCTAAAGGTACTTTGAGGGATTTAAGAGGGTAGGGAAGCGGTTCAAACTTCTAATGTATAATTGGGGAGGACCAAATTTCCCAAGCCTTTTCTGCTTGTAATTCCAGCATGCGTAGGCCATTGCAGATTTTAGCCCCTCGGGCTTCCCCTTCTTGCAAAAAAGCTGTTTTGTCTGGATTGTATATGAGGTCAAAAAGCAGGTGTTTGTTCCCAATCAAATCATATGGAATATTGGGTTTTTCCAGGATGTTAGGATGGGTTCCCAGGGGGGTGCAATTGACTAAAATGGTATGCGATTTCATAATATTTGCCGAAAGGTCACCATATCCCAACTCCGTGATAGCAGGCTTTCTGGATACGAATTGATGTGCGATGCCCAATTCCGTCAAAGCGAAGGATACCGCTTTGGAGGCTCCCCCCGTGCCTAGGATCAACGCATTTTGATGGTGATGCTGCAGCATCGGCTCCAATGATTTTTGAAAACCATAAATATCGGTGTTAAAGCCTTTTAAAATGCCGCCACTAACTTTGATGGTGTTCACGGCCCCTATCCTTTTTGCAATCCCATCAATTTCGGTTAAATAGGGCAATATGGCTTCTTTATAGGGGATGGTCACATTAAACCCTTTGATATCATTGTAAGTGGAAATAAGTGTTTTAAAGGCATCGATTTTGGCCAAATCAAAATTTTCGTAAGAATGTCCTACAAGGCCCATGGCCTTAAATTTTTTGGTGAAATATCCTTTAGAAAATGAATAAGAAATATTTCTTCCAATCAATCCATATCTAACGCGCTGTTTTTCTATTGTTCCCATACCATTCCAAACCTAATAATACTGCGATACCTACCAAAACAAAAAATAAGGCCCACCAAGTCTCGGACACGGTAAATTCTGGCCAATAGCGTTGATAGTTTACAATAATTTCCTTTCCATCCGAATCCAGCAATAATGCTCCACTTGAATCAACCCTAAAAATAGTCTTTTTCCATGGCCATACCACGCCAAGCGAGCCTGTGATAAAGCCGATAATAGTGGCAGTCGTAATATATTTATAGTGTTTGAGGACGAAGGACAATAAATGTGAAAGGGTAACCAAACCGGTTGCAGATCCGGCGGTAAAAACGGCTAAAATCTTAAGTGTGTTTAATCGGGCATCATTTTTCACAAAGCTGAAGTCTCCCCGTAAAAGTTCTGCGAATGTGTCAAAAAGTGAATTTACCGAATCGACTAGCAGTAGCACATAATTGCCCAGAAGGATAAGGATAAAGGAACCAGAGAGTCCTGGAAGTGTCATCCCTGAAACACTGATGATGCCACATAAAAAAATGAACAACAAATTGTCGTTCTCCTTCGCCGGACTCAAAAAACTGATCGAAATGCCAACGACCAATCCGAGAATACCCGCAATGATCGTCCCTTTGTTCCAATGTTTAAAGTCTTTCGAGATAAAGTAGATAGAACCCAAGATCATACCAAAAAAAGCAGCCCAAACATAGAGCTCTTTTTGTTCCAGGAAATAGTCCAATAACAGGGAAACGCTAAAATAACTTACCAACATCCCAGTGATCAAAAGGGTAAGAAAGGTACCGTTAACATACCTGTAAAAACTTTTGAAACGTCCACTGATCAGTAGTTTAAAAGCCTTAATGTTGACCTTTTGAAGCGAGTATATAAATTCTTCGTAAAAACCACCAACAAAGGCCACTATCCCTCCAGAGACCCCAGGCACCTTATTGGCCGCGCCCATAAAAAGACCTTTGATGACCAGAAAAAGTTTATCTACAAATGTCCTTGGTTGATACATGAATGCGCAAAATTATTTTTTGGAAGCAATTTTCTCAAGCATAAAAATAAGTGAAAAACCTATTGTGGCAGCCACGATCGCCATTAGTATTTGGTTGTCGCCCTCAAAGGAAAAGGGTGAAATGTTTTCATCAAGGATAAATGTTTTTGAATCAATAATTTTAGTTTCCAAAATACGCTTCCAGGGCCATATTTTGCTTAAAGACCCCAAGATAAACCCTATCAATATCGACAAGGTAAGATTCTTGTGATGAACGAACATCCATTTTAACAATCTGGCGAAGCTCAATATGCCGAATACAATTCCTAAGGTGAAAATAATCAGGATTTTAAAATCCCGTTGGTCAACGGCATCAAGCACGGTTTTGTAGGATCCCAACAATACCAGGATATAAGAACCTGAAATCCCTGGCAGGATCATGGCACATATGGCCAGAGCGCCCGATAAAAATAGAAAAGGAAGGCCGAAAGAACTTTCGGATGGGGGCAAGGCCGTAATGAAATAGGCCACTATTGCACCAATTAATAATAAAATTACTGTAGCAATGTTCCATTTATTTACGGCCTTGGCGACGACCACGATGCTGGCGAGGACCAGTCCGAAAAAAAAGGACCATAAAGGAATCGGTTGATTTTCAAGGAGCCAACTGATAATTTTTGAGAAGGAAAAGATACTAATGACCATTCCCAAAAAAAGCGCGACTAAAAAGTTGCCGTTCAACTGTTCCCAAAATCGCGTAAA
>JBBKWR010000103.1:0-3811 GCA_037969055.1 Flavobacteriaceae bacterium
GGCAGGTCTCCCTTTACCCTAGAGGGACGGAAGTACGATTATGGGACCATCATGGTACCGGTACAAAATCAAAAATTGGATCCACAAGCCCTATATCAATTCCTGAACGACATTGCCAAATCCAGTAAAATTAAAATGATATCTGTAGGTACCGGACTTACCAAGGGAATTGATCTTGGCAGTAACGATTTTAAGGCCTTAAAAAAGCAGGAAGTTGCTATGATCGTCGGCAATGGGATTTCCAGTAATGATGCTGGTGAGATTTGGCACCTCTTCGATCAACGATACGATATTAAACTTACCAAACTCGATACGGATAATTTCGGTGGTGCCGATTTGGATCGTTATACGGCCATAATCATCCCGAATAGCTGGGGAGGATCATTGGATAAAAAAATATCGGATAAATTGAAATTATGGGTCAAAGGTGGCGGTACGGCTATTGGTTACATGAATGCCGCGGAATGGTTTGAAAAAAACAAGTTGATGAAACTAACCTTTAGAAAAGATAGTTTGGTGGCCAAAAATATTTCCCATGCACAAAAAAGAGACTTTTTGGGTGCCCAGGTGACCGGCGGTGCCATCTTCGATGCTAATCTCGACCGATCCCATCCCATCAACTTCGGTTATAAGAACAGCAAGCTGGCTTTGTTCCGTGATTCGAACGTGTATATAGAACCTGATAAAGATAGTTACAACAATCCAATACAATATACCGACAACCCACTACTCAGTGGATATATCTCGGAGGAAAACCTTAAACTTCTAAAGAAAAGTGTGCCTTTTCAGGTGCAAAAATTAGGCAAGGGAAAGGTTATTGTCTTTACCGATAATACCAATTTTAGGGCCTTCTGGTACGGAACAAACAAACTTCTGATGAATGCCATCTTTTTCGGGGGAATGATGTAATGGCATTGGGTTACAAGGCTTGGATCAGGCCAACTTAACATAGATGAAATTGTAAATAAATAAGACTAGAATTGTATACAATGCCTGCATTGGTAAACTAAGCGAAAACATAATACTAAATATTAACAAGTAGTACAACGGTAGGGCCAACATGGCAAAACCAAATCGCAGGGTAGCCACAAACTCAGGTTCCCAAATTTTGGGCTTAACCCATGCCCACCACGCGACCACTACCGGTAGGTTCAATACGATAAAAATAAACCTTAAGATATTTTTGAAAACGTTACCTGTGGATCGGCTAGGGGTACTACCCTTTGTATGGGCAATTTGATTAATGGTGTCATTTACCTGGGATGGATCTAAATAATTAACTCCCCAAGCGTCCAACTGACCTAAAATTTGATCGTAAGTATCCTCATTTTCTATATGGGTTGTCAATTGCTTAAGTGCTTCAAAAACGGCTGCTTTGATACGATTCGTGGAGCCATGACTGTCAGACGCATCGTATAGGTCTTGAAGTGGTATAGCCTCCCCAAACTGGATCGCCACCCTATCAGGAAAGCCTTCCGCATTTCTATAGTTAAGCCCGACGGGAACCAGCCGAATATCCAAATTGGGTTTTTTTTCAAGGGCAGCGAACAAAATACGGGTAAACCCTTTGCTCAATGGCCTTACCCTACGTTTTAAACTGTGGTTGCCCTCAGGAAACATCAACATTGCCTCTTCCTTGCCAAGAATATCGGCGCACTGGTCGAACACTTCCATATTGTTTTTAAGCGATTCACGACCATCCCTAATTCGATAAATGGGTATCATCCTCAAATAAGAAAAAAAACGTACCAACAATGAATTTTGAAACACGTCGGAACGGGTCAAAAAATACGGTTTCCGTTTACAGTCTACTGCGAGTAACAGTACGTCCATCAATGCGCTTTGATGGTTGGGCAAAAAAAGTACTGCCTTGTCCGATGGCACGTTTTCTAAACCCTCAACTTTGATATCCCCAAAGAAGAGATAAAGTCCGGACTTTACCCAAAATTTCAAAAGATTATATCCGAAGTCTTTCAAGCCAGTTCTTGTTTTTTAAGGGGCCTAAAACCCCAAAATCCGGCCAATAGCAACCCCGATACCAGATGCCATATACCCCAAAAAGCGGCCAAGAGGGCCATGCCACCCAAACCATCAAAAAAAGTAAAGATCAGTAAGAGTCCCAAACCCGAATTCTGAATGCCGGTTTCAATGGTAATGCACCGGGTATCTTTTTGTGAAAGCCCCATCAATCTTGCAAATGAGAAACCGGTGATCAAAGCCAATAGGTTATGCAGTACCACGATCCAAAGCACATACCAGACATATTCAAAAAAAATGTCCCGGTTATTATAAAGCGCTAAAAAAATAAGGCCAACAAAGAACAACAGGGAAGCAATTTTAAGCGTTCTTCCCATTCTTTTGGCAACGCGTGGTACTAGGTGGTTTACACCCATCCCCAAAAGTAACGGCACCCCTAGCAAGAGCGATACCAATTTGATCATTTCCCATGGGGCAATGGTTATTTCCTTTAAAATGTTTGCGGTCGGGGCATAGAGCGAGCCCCAAAGTTGGAGGTTAAGTGGCGTCATGAACACAGCCATAAGCGTGGCCACTGCGGTTAGGCTCACAGAAAGTGCCGTATTTCCTTTGGCCAAATGGGTTATGAAATTTGAAACATTACCCCCTGGACAGGCCGCTACCATAATCATACCCATGGCCACACTGGCGATCGGATCAATAATCAACACCAAGAAAAACGTCAACACAGGTAATAAAACAAACTGGCAAAATATTCCGGTAAAAAGTGACTTTGGTTTTCTAAACAGACCTTTAAAATCATGGGGCGATATTTCGAGTGCAATGCCGAACATCACCAATGACAAGGCAAAATTTAGAACCCACTGCGCTTCGGTATCAAAATTTAGGTGTACGTTATCTAATAGATTTTCAGTCAATCGATCAAGCGATTTTTTGTCCGTTGATTACATTGGTTTGTGGTTGTAGTAGCACTACATCCTTTCCATCAACTGCGCCCAAGATAAGACATTCACTCATAAAATTGGCAATTTGTTTCTTGGGAAAGTTAACCACAGCCACAATCTGTTTTCCTAAAAGTTGCTCTTTGGTATAGCGCTTGGTCAACTGTGCAGCTGATTTTTTGAAACCAATTTCGGGTCCAAAATCAATTTTTATTTGGTAAGATGGATTATGGGCATTAGCAAAATCGTTTACTTCCACAATGGTTCCTACACGCATGTCGACCTTTGTGAAATCGTTCCAGTTGATAATCTCGGTTGTCATAGTTTTATTCAATATAAAATTAAGTAGCAATGATGAAATTAAAAATAGCCCTTGGGATGGGCAAGAATTAATCAAATACTTTTAACTTTAATGTCATAAAATAAAACCTAATGTCGCTTACCCCTAGTAATATGATGCCATTGGGGACAATGGCCCCCGATTTTAAGTTATGGGATACCGTGACCGATCAAAGTACGGATCTTAAATCGCTAAGGGGTAATAAGGGTACCTTGGTCATGTTCATTTGTAACCATTGTCCGTTTGTCGTTCATGTTAATCCAATGCTCCGCGATATGGGAATGACATATCAAAAAAAGGGGATTGCCTTTATTGCTATATCGAGCAACGATATTGACACTTATCCGCAAGATGCCCCAAAGTTGATGAAGGAAAAAGCAAAATCGATCGGGTACACTTTTCCTTATTTATTTGATGAAACCCAAGCCGTTGCAAAGGCCTACGATGCCGCGTGCACGCCTGATTTTTATCTTTTTGATGAAAGTTTGAAATTGATTTATAGGGGGCAACTCGACGATTCCCGACCAGGAAATGGTATACCCCTTAGTGGACG
>JBBKWR010000104.1:0-3560 GCA_037969055.1 Flavobacteriaceae bacterium
ACAATGGGGACATTTATGGTAATGTTCCTCGTGAACTTGGTTTGGATGTTCACCTCTCTTGGCAGTACTTCCGAAAAGGCGGGGATGAGGAGTACGTCGTCATAAGTGAGACCTTCTCCAACAATCTTGTTAAGGTGGGCTTGCATGGCAATTATGGATTAATTGCGTGCAAATGTAGTGATTTTTATTGTGATAACCGTCAAAAGAAACCAGACCCGCCCACTGCCGTTCAACAGCCCCCCTCATTGAAAGGCAACTTGGGAATTATCTTAAAACTGAAGTTGACAAAAATAATTTGACGAACGATCGATGTTGTTCAAATCGTTCCAAAACATTGGGATTTTCATGGTTGGCTACTTCCCATCCCCATCTTCAATTGGTACAGCACCAAGAGTGCAGATATCGTGTAAGTAACGGTCAACAACAGCCCAGAAAACATCACCACATAGGCCATCCACAACACGCCTGTCCAAAGCAGGTAGATGCCACCAAATGTTAGGATGACAGATACAAAAGGTTCAAGGGTCAAGAAAAGTTTCCAATTTTTGGGGAGTTTGGTCAACCAGACCAACCCTCCCATAAGGAAAAAGATGAAAGACATCGACAGGATATGGGTATGGATAATGGTCAACATTTCCCTTTCACTTTTTTTGAATTTCATCATGTGGGTGTCTTCTGATGCTTCATATTGCGCCTCATTTCCTTCATTGCCCAAATAGTTTTCCTCGATACCCGTAGGGGCGGTTGAACTTGTTTGGGCAACAAAGAGGAGACCGGTATAAAATCCAATGGAAAGTACAATTACGAATGCTCCGATAAAGATTCTAATCTCCTTTGGAAACTTGCCCAAGAGTCCATCGTATTCCATTATAAAACTTGTTTTTCGTGAAGGATACCTATGGTTTGAAGCAGGTCGTCGATAGCGGTCGTCATGGAACGCACGGAGATGGTAGCGCCAGCAATGCCATCAATATTTGTTTTTACATCAACCCTATCGCCAGCTTGTTTACCCAAAAATTGCTTCAACCACCGGCTACTACCGATTTCGCCCCCATATTCTTCACGATAGATCAATACTTTGGTGTGTATAACTTTCAAACGCGTATCCAACACTACCATATAGTCGAACTGGGCCGTTTTACTGGGCGCTTGATCTATAAAAACATATCCCATCAAGTCGTTTTCCTTGAACACCCTAAAAAAATTGTCCGGGCCCATATGGGAAGGGAGCTGGCCGTTGAGGGACTCAGAGACCAGTACGGCTTCCAATTTATAAGCGGCAGATCCAAAGACTTTTCCCAATTCTTTTTCAACCTTTTTATGGAGATGCTGTGGCAAACCAAAACCCATGCACAATAGCAAAGCTCCCATACTTAGACCTATTTGTAATTTTCCGATTTTCATCTTATAAATTTATTGTGTTTGACTTCATATCCATAGGATTAAATATCCAGGGTTTCCCCAACTGCCTTATTGCTTCCTGGCCTAAATTCAAACCAAGTATTTGACGATGCCGTCAATTTTAAAACCAGACCCCTATGCCAAAATTCAATTGATCCTTTACCTCTGAACCCTGCAAGGCATTGCTCTTGAATTGATAATCGCCCTTAACCACTACCCCGGGTGCTATATGATAGCTCAGGCCGGTGGTAATATCGGTTCGGTCATAAGCCATGTTTTGCTGCAGGCTTCCGGCAGTGGTGGCATGGGTGTCGTACATTTCGTACCGCGTAAATACAAAAAGTTTTTGGTTTTTATGGCTTGGCAACAAATTATAAGCCCCTTCGATATACCACCCTTGTAGCGTACTACCCAAATCGGAGCCGGTAAGCGCGTTGTACTTATCGGTATCGTTAAGCGTGGCTCGGATAAACTGACCACGGGCCGTAAAGCGTTGATAGGCGTAGCGGGCGTCGAGCCCGAGCATTGCAATGCCAATGTTGGCACCCGCCAAATTCTCAACTTCATCAGCAGCTTGGGTCTGACCAAAATAGGTTGAAAAGCCCAGTCGCAAACCTGGAATGCCATAGTAATCAAATTTGGTGGCCAAGGTTGGGCTATTGATGGTAGATTTAATTCCTTTTTGACGGCCGCCACGTAATCCATTGGATCCCTTCAAAAAACCAGTAACCCCACCAGAGCCATCATCAATGGTAGATTTAAACCCATTAAAAACATAAGCCTGGTATCCCAAAGAAATAGCATTGAGTCGTCCGCTTACGCCTACCCCCAGCTCCCGCCATGTGGAGGGTACAATCACATTATCCGTAACAGGGCGCACGACCCCATTAAATGTGGTCGGTTCATGAAACTCGTTTACGATCCCCATGGGCACCAGCATTAATCCTCCGCGAAGGTTCACATTGTTGGCGACATTATAATTTACGAAGGCCTGTTCTACAAAAACCTCCTCAACATGTTCAAATTCTACTTCAGTAACAAATTGAACCTTATCATTGAACGCATATCCCAATAAAAGGACCAAGCGTTGCACGTCTAGGGTACCATTATCATTTTCAGGCTGCATATATAGCATTTCGCCATAAGCGCCAATGGTCACGGCGGAACCATAGTTGCCCGATAACAACCGTTGTGCCGCATTCAACTGGTTTTGGGGATCATATGTAATGGAATCGGTTCGGGTCTGGGCCGCTACCATTGAAGTAAGTAATAGGCCGATTATCAAGTAGGTTTTATGCATATCGATCGTTATTTTTATTTAGACTGATTATATATAACATGTTTATCGAAGTGCAAATTTAGCAGCAAAAATGAAATGGACAAATTTTATTTATAATTAATCTAAATAATTTTAGGGAAGTAACTATTGGGCAAATCTTTGTTGCAAATGGGCAAGAATTGAATCACTGGTAAGTGGTAAATAGTTCGGTAGCCTTATTATAGGATGCCTCAAAGTCCATCCAACCCACTCCACTGTTCACCTTTTCTGCTGTAAAATAGGACAGTATCTTTTCGGTAGGCATATTACCGGTCAGTTCATCCTTGGCCATAGGGCATCCGCCAAATCCCTGCACCGCCCCATCGAACCTGCGACAGCCAGCACCAAATGCCGCGTGCACTTTTTCATGCCATTTGGCTGGAGTAGTGTGCAAATGTGCACCAAACTCGATACTTGGATATTTTGGTATCAAATTGGAAAAAAGATAATCGATCGTTTCAGGCGTGGAGGTGCCGACCGTGTCGGATAGCGATAAAATATTTGCACCCATTTCTGCCAACTTTTCCGTCCACTCCCCCACTACCTCCACATTCCATGGGTCTCCATAAGGATTTCCAAATCCCATTGAAATATAAGTTACCACCTCTTTACCCGCTGTATTCGCCAGATCGAATATTTCCTTGAGGGTATCGACCGATTGGGCAATGGTTTGATGTGTATTCCGCATTTGAAAATTTTCAGAAATGGAAAAGGGGTATCCCAAATAGTCGATCGATTGATAGCTACAGGCATCACTTGCCCCTCGCACGTTGGCCACTATGGCCAATAATTTACTTTTGGTTTCGGAGAGATCCAAGCGCGACAACACCTCGGCGGTATC
>JBBKWR010000105.1:0-3869 GCA_037969055.1 Flavobacteriaceae bacterium
TTCTCACAATGTGATTCTTTGTTGATGGGCAATGAGTGCGGGGCACATACCTTTCCATACATAGAGGTAAAGAACAAGACCGCCCAAATAGAGCACGAGGCCACCACGAGTAAGATCGGGGAGGATCAGATATTTTACTGCAACCAAAGGGGCATTCCAACAGAAAAGGCCATTGCCTTGATCGTCAATGGATTTAGCAAGGAAGTGCTCAACAAACTACCCATGGAATTTGCGGTGGAAGCGCAAAAATTATTGGAAATTAGTTTGGAAGGCTCTGTCGGATAAAAATTTAGGCATTATGAAAAAGCTCTTGACCCTTTTCCTTGTGCTTGCTTTTATGGCATGTAAGGATTCCAAAAAAGAAAATAACACGGTTGCCGAAACCACGGTTGATAATAGCAAACCGGACATAAAACTATACACTTTCGACGGCGGTAACGTTTTGATCAACCAACTGGAGCTCTTTGCACAGGACGACACCTATAAAGGACAAAGCAAAGAAAATGCGGATGCTTTTTATGTGATCCAGCACCCGATGGGTAATTTAATGTGGGATGCCGGCCTGAGTGAAGGGCTTGTAGGCATGAAAGAACCTTTTACTACGCCCGATGGCGCTTTTACGGTATCCAGAAAGGATTCGGTAATCAACCAATTGAAGCAGATCGGGATGACCCCTGACGATTTTAAATACATCTCGTTATCGCATACGCACTTTGACCATAGTGGCCACGCGAACATGTTCAAGAACGCCACATGGCTGGTCCAGGAAAAGGAATACGACTTTGTTACCAGCAAGGAAATACAGGAGAGCGACGCCGACATGTACAATGCGATCAGAGATTTGAAGAACATAAAAAAAATCAACGGGGATTATGATGTTTTCGGGGATGGAACCGTTGTGCTCAAATTCATGCCTGGTCATACACCAGGGCACCAAGTACTGTATGTGGATTTGCCCAATCATGGACCATTGCTACTATCAGGCGATTTGTATCATTTTTCAGAGAACCGGGAATTTAGGAGAATCCCGATTTTCAATTACGATGTGGCGCAAACCAAGGCCAGTATGGATGCATTTGAAGCCTTTGCAGCTGAAAAGAAAGCCAAAGTGTTTCTTCAACATTCAAAGGAAGATTTTGAAAAAATGCCAAAAGCACCCAACTTTTTAAACTAAAATGTTATGTTGAAAATTACGGACCTGCACGCGCAGGTAGAGGATAAGGAAATATTAAGGGGCATAAACCTAAAAGTTAAGGCCGGGGAAGTGCATGCCATTATGGGCCCCAACGGTTCTGGAAAAAGTACGTTGGCCGCGGTTATTGCGGGAAAGGAGGAGTTTGAAGTCACCAAAGGTTCCGTTTCTTACGAGGGCGAAGATCTTAAGGATACCTCCCCTGAGGAAAGGGCGCACAAGGGTATTTTCCTGTCCTTTCAATATCCAATCGAAATACCAGGGGTAAGTGTTACCAATTTTATGAAAACGGCGATCAATGAATCGAGAAAGGCAAGGGGTTTGGAAGATATGCCCGCCAATGAAATGTTGAAGTTGATCCGAGAAAAGTCGGAAATGCTCGACATCGATAGAAAATTTTTGTCCCGTTCGTTGAACGAAGGTTTCTCCGGGGGCGAAAAGAAGCGTAATGAAATATTCCAAATGGCGATGCTAACACCAAAATTGGCCATTTTGGATGAAACCGATTCCGGTCTGGATATCGATGCCCTACGAATTGTGGCCGATGGGGTCAATAAACTAAGGGGGAAAGACAATGCCATCATTGTGATCACGCACTACCAGCGGTTGTTGGAACATATCATCCCCGATTTTGTACATGTTTTGCACAATGGTAAGATCGTAAAATCAGGCGGCAAGGAACTTGCTTTTGAGCTGGAAGAAAAAGGATATGATTGGCTTAAGAATGAAACAGTTGAAAGTTAAAAGGTCTAAAGTCTAAAGTCAAAGGATTAATTGAACAAATTGAATTGGCTTCTAATAAGTAAATGGGTAAAATTAAATCGTTTGAAGAAATCAATGCTTGGCAAAAGAGCAGGGAATTTAACAAGTTAATTTACCAAATTACTGAGAAACCAAGGTTCACCAAAGATTTCGATTTAGGAAGACAAATCCGAAAAGCATCAGTTTCAATTAGTTCAAACATTGCAGAAGGTTTCGAAAGAAATACAGACAAAGAATTCGTCTATTTCTTGTATGTGGCCAAAGCATCGGCAGGTGAAGTTAGATCCCAGTTATATTTGGCATTAGACCTTAAATATATCGACGAGACTGAATTTTCTGAATTAAAACAAGAAATTGAATCTATATCAAAAATGGTAAGTGGGTTAATAAAGTATTTGGATAATAAAGGGACTTGAAGAACCTTTGACATTAAAACCTTAGACACGTTGGATTTAAAAGAAAAACTAATATCATCATTCATGGCGTTCGAAAGCAACGTCGACATCGATCATCCCGTGCACGATGTGCGTACGGAGGCGATGAAGAATTTTGAGGCAAAAGGCTTTCCCTCCAAAAGGGAGGAAGCATGGAAGTATACTTCGCTCAACAGCCTGCAGAAAATAGATTTTAGCATCTTTCCAAAGGAAGGAAGTTCCATTGATTACAAGGAGGTCAAAAAGTACTTTTTACACGAAATCGATACCTATAAAATCGTATTCGTCGATGGTATTTACAGTTCTTTTCTTTCTGAGACCACCCATGATGGGGTAGATATCTGTTTGATGAGCTCGGCCCTCACCAAGCCGATGTACAAACAGGTCATGGACGTATATTTTAACAAAGTGGCTTCCAAGGACGAATCCATGACCAGCTTGAACACTGCATTCAGCAGGGAAGGGGCCTATATATATATTCCGAAGCATAAGATGCCAAAGAAACCGGTCGAGATCATCAATTTCGCGACGGGCAATGAAGCCTCCCTATTGCTACAGCCCCGCAACTTGATCATTGTGGAGGAAAATGCGGAGCTGCAGGTCATTGAACGCCACCAGAGCCTGACGACCAATGAGGTACTTACGAATTCGGTTACCGAAATATTTGCGGCCAAAAACGCAATTGTGGATTATTATAAGGTCCAGAACGATGTGGCCACCGCTTCATTGATAGACAACACCTATATTTCCCAAAAAGATGGCAGCGTGGTAAACGTACATACCTTTTCATTCGGTGGAAAATTGACCAGGAACAACCTCAACTTTTACCAACATGGCGAATATGTCAATTCGATCTTGAAAGGGGTTACGATTCTTGGGGAAAAGCAACATGTAGACCACCATACCTTAGTGGACCACCTTCAGCCCAATAGTGAAAGCCATCAGGATTATAAGGGAATCTATGGGGAAAATTCCACAGGCGTGTTTAATGGGAAGATCATCGTTGATAAATTGGCCCAAAAGACCAATGCCTTTCAGCAGAACAATAATATTTTGATCAGCGACAAGGCCACGATCAATACCAAGCCCCAACTGGAAATTTTTGCCGATGACGTAAAATGCTCCCATGGTTGTACCATTGGCCAATTGGACGAGGACGCGTTGTTCTATTTGCAAACCAGGGGAATTCCAAAGAAAGAGGCCAGGGCCCTTTTAATGTATGCCTTTGCCAACAATGTTTTGGAAAGTGTGCGTATCCCAGAACTTAAAGCCCGGATCAACAAATTGATAGCGACCAAATTAGGGGTAAGCCTGGGATTTGAACTGTAGCCCTATAGAAATGAATTTTGACGTTCAGGCCATACGGAAAGATTTTCCCATCCTCGACCGGAAGGTGAACGGACACCCCTTGGTCTATTTAGACAATGCAGCGACTTCCCAAACTCCGAAACAGGTAATAGATTGCATAGTTGACTACTACT
>JBBKWR010000106.1:0-5921 GCA_037969055.1 Flavobacteriaceae bacterium
GGTTTCCTAGTTGAAAAAGGTACGAAAGGATTTATACAAGGCCCAAATAGACTTAAGATGGGCTTACGGACAGTCCCTATAGGGGATTTAACTTTCGAAGATTGTTTTGTTCCGGATGATAATAGACTTGGCAAGGAAGGCGCAGGATGGAGCATTACGTCCCATACTTTGGAATATGATCGAAGTTGCATTTTGGCCAGCCAGTTAGGTGCTATGGAACGACAGCTGGAGCAGACGATATCGTTCGTGAAGCAGCGCAGGCAGTTTGGCCAATCGGTTGGTAAATTTCAATCAGTTGCCAATCGCATTGCCAACATGAAATTGCGGTTGGAAACTTCCAGGTTATTGCTCTATCAAGTGGCTTGGTTAAAAAGTCAAGGGAAATCCGCCATTATGGAGGCCGCGTTGTTAAAATTGCAGCTCAGTGAAAGCTTTGTTGAATCGAGCTTCGACGCCATCCGGTCTAATGGAGGGAGTGGATACTTGACGGAAAATGAAGTTGAAAGGGATCTACGGGATGCAGTTGGCGGTGTTATCTATGCTGGCACTTCGGATATACAAAGAAATATAATTGCCAACCTGCTCGGACTTTAATCCTTTTTTGTCCTTGAAAAACCAATTACCTAAACCTACAAATAATTTGATCTACATTTTACCGCATATCATTGAAAATGCAGCACGGAATTTCCCCGATAAGGATGCCTTTCGCTGTGGAAACGATGCTTTGACATTTACAGCACTGAATTCGAAAACAAATCAACTGGCAAAGCACCTAGTTGAATCCGGTGTAAAAAAAGGAGATAGGGTAGGTATTTACATGAACCGCTGTTTAGAGACCGTTATTGCCGTTTACGGTATCATGAAATGTGGGGCTGCCTATGTTCCTATGGATGTAATGGCACCGCATTCACGTACGCATTTTTTAATACAGGATTGCGGAATTCAATTTTTGATCAGTACTGCGAAACAAACGAAACGAATACAGAGGTTACTGGAACAAGATTCTCTTTTAGTAGCAGTAATAGGCATTTCAGATGAATTAAACATTAGTAGTTTTTCTTGGGATAGCATATTTAAAATCGACCTAAAGGCCTACCAAAGGATCAACATACTTAGCGAAGACCTCGCATATGTTATGTATACCTCAGGATCTACCGGAGCCCCGAAAGGAATCATGCACACGCATTATAGCGCCTTAAGTTATGCCATATTATCAGCGAATCTATACGGGTTACAAAGTATAGATCGAATAGCAAACCATGCTCCACTTCATTTTGATATTTCGACCTTTGGATATTTTTCGGCGCCTTTAGCCGGCGCAACTACGATCATAGTACCAGATGCGCACACTAAATTACCTGTAAGTCTAGCGGAATTGATGGAAATGGAAAAAGTAAGCATTTGGTATTCCGTACCCTTGGCATTAATTCAACTCTATCTAAGCGGAGCCCTCGAAAACCGCAACTTAAAATCATTGCGCTGGGTGCTGTTCGGAGGGGAAAATTTTACTTTAAAATATTTAAGAGCCCTTATGATTTGCTGGCCAGACGCTAAATTCTCGAATGTATACGGCCCTGCAGAAGTAAACCAATGTACTTACTATAATTTAGAATCGCTTCCTGTTGAAAACGAACAAATACCAATTGGGAGGGTTTGGGATAATACGGAATTCAAAATTCTTAATAAGGAAAATAAGGTGGTCCCCTATGGAGAGACGGGAGAATTGGTAGTGCGAACTGCCACCATGATGATGGGATATTGGAACAATGATCAACTTACCCAAAAATCGCTATTTATAGAAAACCTGGCTAACAATTTAAAGCATGTGTATTACCGAACTGGGGATTTGGTAAAACAGGATGCCAAAGGTAATTTGCTCTTTTTAGGAAGAAATGATCGACAAGTTAAGCTAAGGGGATATCGCATAGAATTGGACGAAATAGAAGCAGTTTTAAAAAGAAATAAGGTAGTAGAAGAGGCTGCGGTATGTGTGGTCGAAACTGATAACAAGGATAAAAAGCTTACCGCGGCGGTTTTGATTGCAAACGAATCTAACATAGAGCCATCCCAGTTGATTGCCTTCTGTCAAAAACATTTACCCCCCTATGCCGTGCCTGATACTATAGTCTTATTGGATGAATTTCCAAGAACCAGTTCGGGCAAAACTGATCTTACGTCCATAAAAAAAATATTAATTGCTATTTAACATGAATGAAATTCTGATCAAATACATACAAGAGCAATTGTTAAACAACGAATTGGAAGAAAACATCGATCCCGATGATGATCTTCTTAGTGGTGATCTTTTAGATTCCTTAGGTATGATGAAGCTGATTGCCTTCATTGAAACAGAGTTTAACACAAAAGTTCCTCCAAACGATATGGTAATCGAAAACTTTATGACCGTGGGCCACATTACTGAATATCTACAAAAAAATAAGACGAGATAAAGGGAATGACCGAAAATGAGCGCAGTATATACCAAGAATTGACGCAGAGTCAACTTTCTATATGGACGGGACAAAAACTGAATCCAGAGGCACCATTATATAATATGGCGCACTCGTTTGAGATAGTGGGGCCGTTGGACGTTGAAAGTTTTCAATGCGCATTTCAAGAGCTCATCAACCGGGCCGATGCCCTGAGAACGGTATTTCACGAGAAAGAAAACATTCCCTATCAATCCGTTTTGAAGAAAATACAATACAACTTAGAAATTATCGATTTCGCTTCATCTGATGCTATTACGATCCAAAAATGGATGAAGAAAAGGAGTCAACAAATGTTCGACCTGTCTATGCTTTTGTTCGATTCTGTTCTCTTAAAAATCAATTCCTCCAAACATGTCTGGTTCCTAAACGTACACCATCTCATTACAGATGCCACCTCTTCAACGATTCTCTTTGAACTGATGTCCAAGCTGTATGGCCATATTGTTTCCAACACCCTGCCAAACATGCAGGAGACTCCATTATTTGGTTCCTATTTAGAATACAAGGCTAAAGAAATGGAAAGTGAGTCAGGGAAGGTTGCCCATTCCTATTGGAATAATAAAATAGAAAAGATAAAAACTCCTCTCGAACTCTATGGTTCCAAGAAAAGGGTATTAAGTAGTGGTGCGAATCGAATTTCATTAAAATTAGGTATCGTTCGCTCCGATAAAATTAGAGCACTGGCAAGAAATACGGATATAAGGTCATGGACAGAGGATTTAACGCTTTTCAATCTTTTTTCTACTGCTCTTTTTGTCTTTCTTAATAGGGTAAGTGGACAAAATAGGATATCAATTGGCGCCCCGTCCCACAATAGGCCAACTAAAAAATTTAAGCAAACGCCGGGTTTGTTCATTGCCGTTTATCCATTAGTAATTGATTTTGCAGGATCAGACACCTTCTTCACTGTTTTGAATAAGGTTAAGTTGGAGACCAATGACTATCTAAAATATGCCCAATCTGGATCATCAAACCCCAATGTTAGCAAAAGCTTTAACGTTGTTCTCAATTATATAAACGCCCGTTTTCCTGATTTTGATGGATTTCAAATAAATTCGGATTGGATTCATCCAGGACATTGTGACCCAGCCCATCAAATAAGATGTCATGTGTACGACATGGATGCATCTGGTGATATGGAAGTACATTTTGATTTGAATACCGAGATATTCCAAAATATGAATCTCGATCATGTTCCAAATCATTTCATAAAAATACTGGATGCCTTACTCGATAATATCCACCAGCCAGTTCTGGAACCCAGCATCATCAGTAATAGTGAAACGTATGATTTTCTTTTAAACCCAGCGACAGCTCATAAAGAATTTATTGCCATTGTGGACCGATTCGAAAAGCAGGTAAAAAATACGCCCGATTCAATTGCGCTGCGCTTTAAAAATATGGCTTATACTTATAAAGACATTAACAGAAAGGCTAATAAGTTGGCTCATTACCTAATAAAAAAGGGCGTAGGTCCAGAAAAAAAAGTTATCCTTTACCTCAATAGGAGTCCTGATTATATTATTGGTGTCTTGGCTACCCTAAAAGCAAACGGAGTATTTATTCCCATTGCTTCCGATCAACCTATTGAGCGTATAAAATTCATCGCTAATGATGCGGAATGTACCCTTGTCATCACCAATTCCGATCTTGTTGGTAATTTGGCTCGAGGAGCTTTCGAAATATTGGAATTGGATGATAATCATGTGGAATTGGATCTCATGTCAGGGAATGACCCCACCCTTGCCAATGATGAAAAAGATTTAGCCTATATCTTATATACTTCGGGTTCCACTGGAAATCCGAAAGGGGTATTGATTTCACAGGGGGCATTGACAAACTACCTCGCTTGGGCAATAGATTATTATAAATCCGACGAACCCTTTGTTTTCCCTTTATTTACGTCGATTGGTTTCGATTTGACCATCACTTCTACATTTTTGCCCCTAATTACAGGTGGGGAATTAATTATTTACAAGGAAAATAAAGCAGGCCTTGATATGTCGTTAATGGAAGTATTTGAAGAAAACCGGGTGAATTGTATAAAGCTTACCCCTTCACATTTATCCTTAATTCAAATGAATGACCATTCGGGTTGCCTAATTAGGACAATGATTGTGGGAGGAGAAGATTTTAAAACCAAAATTGCAATGGACGTCCAAAACAGTTTTGGAGATTCACTTCAGATATTTAATGAATATGGTCCGACCGAAGCCACCGTAGGATGCATTGTATCCAAATTTAGTTTAGAAGCGCATAAAAAAAGTTCCGTGCCTATTGGGTTACCCATATCAAATGTGAGGGCTTATATACTCGACGAATATTTGAACTTGGTTCCAAAAGGCGTTGTTGGTAATTTGCACATTGGTGGACCTGGTTTGGCCGATGGCTATCTGAATTTAGCCAAATTGACTTCGGAAATATTTATTGATTCACCATTTATCAAAAATGAAAATATTTACCATACTGGAGATTTGGCCCGTATGAATTCCGCAGGAGAATTTGAATATATGGGCAGGATCGATGAGCAGATCAAACTGCGTGGCTATCGTATTGAACTGAACGATATCGAATCGAACTTGATCCTTCATAATGGGGTCGATAACTGCGCAGTGGTATTGTTGGAGAATGATAATATAAATCTTCAAGTGGATGCCAAAAATTGTATTGAATGTGGGCTACCTTCCAATTATCCATCGGCCGATTTGGATGCCCTGGGCGTATGTCATTTATGCAATGCTTTTAAAGGATACAAACCCCGGGCCCTACGCTACTTCAAATCCGAAGATG
This sequence comes from Flavobacteriaceae bacterium, assembly GCA_037969055.1. Lineage (GTDB taxonomy): Bacteria > Bacteroidota > Bacteroidia > Flavobacteriales > Flavobacteriaceae > Pelagihabitans. The sequence continues at coordinate 5,283 of JBBKWR010000106.1, forward strand.
AATTGCGGAACATCCTGATGTCGCAACGGGGCAAAAGTCCTCAGTATGATTGTATATCGCTTTTAAGTGGTGGCAAGGACAGTACCTATGTACTGGCGCAGCTTATTACCATGGGCCTGAAAGTACTGGCATTTACGCTAGACAACGGTTATATTTCGGAACAGGCGAAAGGTAATATTGATAAAATAGTCGCAAAACTGGGTGTTGACCATATTTATGGCAGTACCGAGCATATGAACAAGATATTCGTTGATAGTCTTCATCGACATCAAAATGTTTGTAATGGCTGCTTTAAAACCATTTATACCCTTAGCACACAACTGGCGTTGAAGAAAAAAATACCGTTCATTGTGACAGGCCTCTCAAGAGGTCAGTTTTTCGAGACCCGTTTGACGGAAGAATTATTCTGGGAAGATAAAGTGGACGTAGACACCATCGATCAAACCATACTGGAAGCGCGTAAATTCTACCATCGGGAAGAAGATGCCGTTAAGTCATTGTTGGATGTATCCGCATTTAGCGATGATATCACTTTTAACAAGGTAAAGTTTGTTGATTTTTATCGGTACAGCGATGTAAGTTTAGAAGAAATGTTGCGATTTCTAGATGAAAAAGTAGGTTGGGTACGCCCGACCGATA
>JBBKWR010000107.1:0-9810 GCA_037969055.1 Flavobacteriaceae bacterium
TAATGCTCTCCGAATCTGTTGCCAATGCACTTTTGGGGGATGAAGAACCCATTGGTAAGGTTATTAAGGTCAATAACCAATATGATATGCAGGTGAGCGCGGTTTATGAAGATATTCCCGTAAATAATTCGTTTAACGATGCCGAATTCTTTATGCCATGGGAAAAATATATCACTGCCCGGGAATGGGTAAAAGATGCCGAAGATCAATGGGGCAATAACTCGTTCCAGATGTTCGTCCAAATAGCTGATAATACCAGTATGGAAAAGGTAACGACAACAATTAGGGATGTAAAAAAGAATCTGAACGAAGATACGGCAGAATTCAATCCACAATTATTTCTCTTTCCAATGAAAGATTGGTATTTGAGAAACAATTTCGAAAATGGAAAACAGACCGGGGGTCGGATTAAGTATGTTTGGCTCTTTGGGGTCATAGGAGCTTTTGTATTGCTTTTGGCCTGTATCAATTTTATGAACCTGAGTACTGCCCGTTCCGAAAACCGGGCAAAAGAGGTTGGCATCCGAAAGTCAATAGGCTCTCAAAGAAATCAATTGATCAACCAGTTTTTGAGCGAGTCGTTCTTGGTGGTATTGTTCGCTTTTTTTATTGCGATTTTGATTGTGCTATTGTCCTTAAACGGATTTAACGATCTATCGAGAAAGGAGATCTCCTTTCCATGGGGCAACTGGATGTTCTGGCTGGCTTCAATGGCGTTTATCTTATTTACCGCTGTAGTGGCCGGTAGCTATCCAGCACTTTACTTATCGTCGTTCAGACCTGTAGATGTATTAAAAGGGACCTTTAAGGCAGGAAAGTACGCGGGCTTGCCACGAAAGATTTTGGTAGTACTGCAGTTCACGGTTTCGGTTGCCTTTATCATTGGTACTGTAATAGTCATGCAACAGATCAATCATGCCAAAAATCGCCCTGTTGGTTATGACAAGGAGGGGTTGGTCCAAATCCCAACTTTTAGCCAAGATTTTGAAGGTAAATATGACTTGATGCGCAGCGAGTTTTTGAATTCGAATGCTGTGATTGAAATGTCTTCATCGAGCAGCCCCACCACACAAATTTGGTCAAATCGGGGCGGGTTTGATTGGGAGGGAAAACCGGAAGGTTTTCAGGAAGATTTGGCCTGGACGGAAGTCTCGCACGATTATGCAAAATCCTTGAACCTGAAAATAGTCCAAGGGAGGGATTTTTCTAGGGAGTTTGCCTCCGATACCAATGCCATCCTCATCAACCAGACCGCACAAAAATATATGGGGCTGACCGATCCCATTGGCAAGTTCTTGAAAGATGACGATGAGGAAAATCCGGCCCCACCGTTAAAAATTATTGGCGTGGTCGAAGATATGATCGCGCAATCGCCCTATGAACCAGTAAAACAAGGTGTCTATGTCTTCGATAAGGAGGGGAATTCCAGTTTTTATAACCTTAGGCTGAATCCCAAACAAAGTGCAAGTCAGAATTTGGCAGTGATAGAAAGGATCTTTAAAGAGCACTTTCCAGATGTTCCTTTCCAATATGATTTTGTGGATGCGGAGTATGGCGAAAAATTTGCCGCCGAAGAACGTATCGGTAAACTCTCAGGCATTTTCACGGCCTTGGCCATCTTGATCAGCTGCCTTGGTTTATTTGGATTGACCTCTTTTGTTGCTGAACAGCGCACCAAGGAAATTGGCGTACGAAAAGTACTTGGCGCCTCTGTTTTCAATGTTTGGAATATGCTGTCCAAAGACTTTTTAAAACTGGTTATCATTTCCTGTTTTATCGCTATTCCGATTTCTTATTACATCATGAACGGCTGGTTACAGGACTACCCTTATCGGGTGATATTGGAGTGGTGGATTTTCGCCTTGGCCGTGATAGGGGCATTGGCTATTACCATACTAACGGTAAGCTTTCAGGCCATCAAAGCGGCGAATGCGAACCCGGTGAATAGTTTGCGTACGGAATAAACCTGGTCGCCAATGGCGGCACATCATCAATCTGTCCGCCTCTGGCGGATCAAAATTGCAAAATCATGTTTAAAAACAACATCAAAATAGCATGGCGGAGTCTTAAGAAACAACCCTTTTTTACCTTTTTGAACACTTTTGGGCTGGCCATCGGGATGGCCGGAGGTCTACTTATTTCCTTGTATATCTATGATGAACTGAGTTTCGACAAAATGTTCGCCGATGCCGACCGTATTTACCGAATAGACACCGACGTAAAATTTGGTGGAGCGGAAATAGCCGCATCCGAAACAGCAGCGCCCATGGCAGCAGCCCTGCAAAGGGATTTTTCCCAAGTGGAGATTACGCTAAGGTTACGGGATCGGGGGAGCGCACTGCTCAAAAAAAGCGGTACGGAAACCAATACCAAGGAACTTAGTGTTGCATTTGCAGACTCCACCTTTTTTGATATGTTCGGCATCGAAATGCTTGTGGGCGATCCCAAGACGGCATTGACCGAACCGAATACCCTCGTCCTGACCAAAACTGCGGCGGAGAAACATTTTGGAATACAAAATGCACTGGGTCAAAGCCTATTATTGAACAATACCGATACCTATACCGTAACCGGGGTGATCGAGGATTTGCCCAAGAACTCTTTTCTCCGGGACCATAGCGTTTTTATGGCAATGTCCGGATATGCCGACTCCCGTGAGAACAATTGGGGCAATATGAACTATTACACCTTTATAAAACTGATACCGAGTGTAAATAATGCCGATTTTCAGGAACCCTTGCAAGGTATGCTAGAGAAATATATGTTCCCATGGGCGCAAGAATTTTTTCCAGGCATGACACAAGAATCCTTTGTGGCCTCCGGAAATTATATCCGGTATCACACCATGGCATTGACAGACATCCATTTGCATTCGCATCGTCAATCTGAAATGAGTGCCAACAGCAGTATTCAAAACGTCTATATTCTTTCGTTTATCGGGCTGTTCCTAATTGTACTGGCAAGCGTTAATTTTATGAATCTTTCCACGGCCCATTCACTAAAAAGGGCAAAGGAAGTGGGTATCCGTAAGACCTTGGGATCTAATAAATTGGAACTGGTTCGGCAATTCTTGACCGAAGCAGGCTTGATTTCCTTTATTTCCCTCTTATTGGCCCTGGTTATTGCGATTGTTGCACTTCCTTATTTCAATACACTTTCTGGAAAATCGGTTTCCATACCTTATACAATCCCATTATTCTGGCTGATATTAGTGGTCGCGACCCTGGTGTTAGGACTTTTTTCGGGAAGTTACCCTGCGTTTTTCATGTCGCGATTCATGCCCGTTACCGTTCTCAAGGGGAGTGGACAAAGTAATGTAGGGGGCGGAAAAATCCGTAATTCCTTGGTGGTTTTCCAATTCGCTATTTCCGTGTTTTTGATCGTAAGCACTTTGGTCGTTTTTCAACAATTAAAATTTATCCAGGGCAAAGACCTTGGTTTTACCAAAGATCAAGTGCTACTCATAAACGACACGCACGCTGTAGGAAGCCAAGTGGAAGCCTTCAAGGAAGAGGTACGCCAATTGGGACAGGTGGAAAGCGCGACATTGAGTAATTTTTTGCCGACCCCTTCTTCGCGTTCAAATAGCTCATACTTTAGGGAGGGGGCCATGGAGCAAGAAAATGCAATTCAAATGCAAACTTGGGATGTCGATTATGATTACATCCCGACCCTGAATATGGAACTTATTGCAGGGAGGGATTTTGACCGACAGTTTGCCACCGATTCAATGGCAATTATCATAAACGAAGCGACCTTGCGTGTTTTGGGTGTGGGGCCCGAGGAGGCTTTAGGGATAAGGGTATCAGGAGATATCGAATCGGAAAACCCTAAATTCTATACTGTAATCGGGGTTCTTAAAAATTTTCATTACGAATCGTTACGAGAAAATATCGGGGCCCTAGGTCTTTTCTTGAACAATTCCACCGGAACCATGGCAGTGAAACTAAAAGCCGGCGATTTTTCAAATACGATTGCAAGTATCGAAGGAATATGGAATAAAATCGCCCCAGGACAACCTTTCAGCTATCGATTTATGGATGAATCTTTCAATACCACTTATGAAGCTGAACAGCGCTTAGGCCAAATTTTTATGGTATTTACAATGCTGTCCATTTTAATTGCCTGTCTCGGTCTTTTCGGGCTGGCTGCCTTTAATGCCCAGAAGCGCACCAAAGAGATCGGTATTCGCAAGGTGTTGGGGGCCTCGGTAGGCCAAATAACCTATCGCTTGACAACCGACTTCCTTAAAATGGTGGGGATCGCGATCCTCATTTCCCTTCCCGTTGGCTGGTTCGTCATGAACAAATGGCTGGAAGATTTTTCATATCGCATAGAAATTGGCTGGTGGGTTTATGCGTTGGCGGCCCTATTGGCCATAGCTATTGCGATACTGACCGTTAGCTACCAAAGTATCAAGGCGGCGATCGTAAACCCCGTAAAAAGTTTACGTACGGAATAGGTCAGATACTGTACTGGAACAAATTATAAACGAACAATCATGATAAAGAACTATCTAAAAATCGCTTGGCGGAACCTGCTAAAAAATAAAGGTTACACGGCCATCAACATTTCTGGATTGGCGGTTGGCGTATGCTGCTTTCTGTTGATCTCACTTTTTGTCAAAAACGAATTCAGTTATGACCGCTTCCATACCAAATCGGATCGGATCTATCGGGTATGGCAATATGAAAACTATGGCCCAAAAGAAGATTTTATAAACACGGTAACCCCGGTTTCAATGGTGGAAGTCCTTAAAAATAACTTCCCGGAAATAGAAGCGGGAAGTCGGGTATACAGGTTCAATAGCCTAGTGAAAAGAAATAATAATGAATTTAACGAAGCGGTCCGGGCGGTCGATGCTTCCTTTTTTCAAATTTTTGATTTCGAAATGGTGGATGGCAATCCATCGGCACCCTTACCCAGTGCCAATTCAATTGTTTTGAGCGAATCGGCGGCCAAGAAATACTTTGGCACAGAAAACCCCATTGGGCAAACTATTGAGCTGAAGTTCGATGAACAGGTTAAATTTCTTGAAGTGACCGGCATCATGGCCGATCCCCCACAAGAATCGAGTATCCAATTCAATATGTTGGTATCCTTGGAAAACGAGGCGGATTTCTTTAGTGAAGGGGCACGTCGCAACTGGTTTAACGTGGTGGTCGAGTCGTATGTTATGTTGCGGCCCGATCAATCAGTGGCCCAATTAGAGTCCAAATTTCCAGAGGTCATCAAACAATATTTGGGAGATAATTTTGAAGAAGATACCTTTTTCCTTCATTTGCAACCCCTGACCAAGATTCATCTAGATACCTCTTTGCCAGCGGGACTGGAACCTATTTCGAATCCCAAATATTCATATGTGTTGGCCACTATTGGTTTTTTGGTGCTGCTTTTGGCATGCATCAACTTCGTGACCTTATCGGTAGGCCGGTCTTTTTCCAGGGCTGTTGAAGTTGGGGTAAGGAAGGCATTGGGGGCATATCGCAAACAGATCTTATACCAGTTTTGGGGCGAGGCTTTATTGATCACCATATTCGCCGTTGTTTTTGGAATATTTTTGGCCTTTCTTTTTCTTGGGACCTTCAATGATTTAACCGGTAAAATGCTACAATTGACGCTCGATTCCAGTTTTTGGGGCATCACTTTTGGGCTGATCATTTTAATTGCCACCATCGCCGGCATCTATCCCTCAATAATACTTTCCAAGTTCAATCCCATTGAGGTATTGGTGCGTAAAAAGATCAAGGGCACTTCGATGGGCCTATTCGGAAAAGGATTGGTGGTCACACAATTTGTTGCTTCCCTGGTAATGATCATCAGCACCTTGGTGATAGGAAAACAAATCGACTTTTTGGTCAACAAGGACCTGGGTTACCAAGAAGACACGATTGTGGTGGTTCCCACCAACATGTCAGGAGATAAAGCGGATACCTTTGCCGCTTTGTATGTGGCCGAACTTAAAAAACAACCCCAGGTAATCGACGCCAGCACTTCCATTTTTAGCTTTTGTGAAAATGCATGGTTTGGCGTGGGATTTACCGACAGCAAGAATGTTTATCGTGAATTTGCCTACAATAGTGTGGATGCTGGATTTCTTAAAACCCACGAAATTCCGATAGTAGCCGGTAGGGATTTTCAACTAGGGAATATCAGTGATGCTGAAAATGGGGTATTGGTCAATGAAACTTTTGTCAAGCAGTTTGCTTTGGAAAATCCGGTAGGAACGATTTATGATAAATTTGGCGTAACCATCTTGGGCGTTGTGAAGGACTTTAATTTTCAATCGTTGAACTATAAGATCGAACCTTTAATATTGAGCATAAATCCAGCCCCGATCTTAAGCAATGCGGAGAATGTGGAAGCCCAATATATTTCCCAACCAAGGGTTTCGGTTCACTTGGAAGCCGCCACAATGTCGGACAATATTGCGATCTTGAAGAACACTTGGGAGAAAATAAATCCGTCGCAAGCGTTTGAATTTACATTTTTGAATGAATCCTTGGCAGTCCAATACAAGAACGAACAACGGTCTAAAACGATTGTAAACATAGCCTCGATACTATCGATATTTATTGCCTGTATTGGTTTGTTCGGATTGGCAACCTTGACCGTGGCACGAAGAACGGCCGAGATAGGCATACGTAAAGTAATGGGGGCCAGTGTGATGAATATTATTGCGATGATTTCAAAAGACTTTATAAAGTTAGTACTGATCGCCACTTTATTGGCCTTCCCCATCGCTTGGTGGGCCATGCATCAATGGCTTCAAGATTTTGCCTATAGTATCACCCTAAGTTGGTGGATATTTCTTTTAGCGGGAATTATCGTCATTGGCATAACCCTGATTACTGTAAGTTTTCAATCGATCAAAGCTTCCATGGCAAACCCTGTGGACAGTTTAAGGACAGAGTGAAATTGTAGACAGCGTTCATTTCAAATTTAAAAATACTTAATTATGTAGTACAAAAAATTTCATCAAACATCATCAAAAATCGAAAATCATGTGGACGAACTTAATCAAAATTGCACAGCGGAAATTATGGACTCATAAAGCAAGTACCTTTACCAAACTCTTCAGCCTATCCGTAGGAATTGTGAGCTTGTTTTATATAATAATTTACATTCATCAAGAACTGGACTTTGATGCTTTCCACACAAAACAGGAAAAAATATTTAGGGTAAATACCACCATAGGGTCCCCGACGGGAGACCTTGCACTAGGGCTCAGCGCTATCCCTGTGGGGCCCTATATTAAATTGAATTCGCCACAAGTGAGGGAATTCGTGCGGATCAACAAGGAATATGGAAGCCATGCCATCAAAAATGGGGACAAGCTGTTCTCGGAAGGTGAGAATATTTACTATGCCGATCCCAGTTTCTTTGGTCTTTTCGATTTTGAACTTCTGGCGGGAAGCAAGGAAGCCGCCTTGGATGGGCCTGATAAGATTATTCTGACTGAGAAAACCGCACTCAAGTATTTTGGTAAAACCGATGTACTCAACGAAATTCTCCTTTACGATGGTGAACCTTTTACCATTTCTGGGGTTATCCAAAACATACCCCCGAATTCGCATCTGCAGTTCGATTTCCTGCTCTCAATGGCGACCTTTATGAAAAGCAGGCCAGATGCAGATCAAAATTGGCAATGGTTCCCCATGCACACCTATTTGCTCCTGGGCGACAATCCGAACATCACCAACCTGCAGAAACAATTGATGGAAGTGCCACAATACTTGGAACCAAGCGAAACCAATGACCAATATTCCCTTTCGATGGAACCGCTTAAAGGAATGCATTTTAGTGCGCCAAGGCTGGGAGAATTGGGACCTAAGGGAAAACTTTCCAACCTCTACCTACTGTTGGCCATAGGCATTATGATCCTCTTATTGGCGGCTACTAATTATATCAACTTGACCACGGCACAGTTGTCTGTCCAGGCCAAGGAAGTATCCTTGAAGAAAACAATGGGGGCCTCCAAAAAGGACATATTCAGGCAATTTTTTGTCGAAACGTTACTGCTGACTTCTTTGGCAACAGTAATTTCTATGATCATCATTCCATTATCCATGACCTTTTTTAAGGATCTTATGGGTGGGGCCGTTGATATTTCGTTTTTATCGAATCCGATCTACCTGTTTATCCTGCCCTTAATACCTTTTTTACTGGCTTTGTTGGGAGGCATATACCCTGCCCTAAAATTTGCAAATATCCCGACCCTCCATGTTCCGAATTCGGAAGGGAAACACAGGGGTATTTTCAATACGAGAACCACCTTGGTTATTTTTCAATTTTCCATTACAAGTGCGCTCATCATTGGTTCCCTGATCATCTATAACCAGCTGAATTTTATCCAAAGCCAGGATTTGGGCGTCAACACTTCGCAAAAGGTGGTGTTGGATTATGGTCCAAATGCAAGGATAGGGAATTCTTTTGAAGTCTTAAAAGAGGAATTGGGTTCAATTCCGGGGGTAAATTCGGTATCCTTCAGCTCCCACGTGCCCGGACAGATGCCCAATGGGACAGCCACGCAAATATTAGATCTTAAAGGTCGTAACAGCAACGGGGAGATCAATCTGAATTTGGTGGACTATGATTTTATCAAGAACTATGGTTTAAAAATGGTAGCAGGACGTGATTTTAGGAAAGGGGAAGCAGACCAAACTGCGGCCCTAATATTAAACGAAGCCGCGGTAAAGGCCTTTGGTTATGAAAATCCGGAGGATATCCTAGGGGCCTCTTTTGAACAATGGGGCGGCAATGGCAAGGTGATTGGGGTCGTGAAAGACTTTAATTATTTGTCGCTGCATGAAGATATAGGGTTATTGTCCTTAAAAATTTGGCCGGAACAATACATGAAAATAACCCTTGAACTAACTGGATCCAAAGTCATGGAAACCATAGCGGAACTAGAATCAAAATGGACAAACCTCTATCCGGATATACCCTTTAACCATTACTTCGTAGATGATAATTTCAGGGCACAGTACAACCAGGATAGACAATTTTCAAGCATCATAAATATCTTTACCATCATCTCCATCTGTATTGGTATATTAGGTTTGATCGCCTATGCTACCTTCTGGTGCACGCGCCGAAAAAAGGAGATGTCAATTAGAAAGGTATTGGGTGCGGGCGCCCTACGATTGGTTTGGAAGTTGTACAAAGAATTTAGTCTGCCCGTTTTGATTGGCTTCGCCGTGGCGGTACCACTCGCCTATTGTCTGGGTGGTCAATGGCTTGAGGGATTTGCCTATCGGTTCGATATAAGATGGTCCTTTTTTATCTTCCCGTTGGTAATGCTTTTGATTTTCGTTTGGGTCGCGGTAGGAGCTCAAACGATTAAACTTGTATTGGCCAATCCTGTAGATAATCTTAAGGAAGAATAATATTTATTAGTGAAAAAAAAGATATGCTACTACAACTGAAAAACATTTTCAAGTGGGTACAACAGGGCGGACAACGCGTCTTTCTGTTAAAAGATATCAACTTAACAATCGAAGAAGGCGAGTTTATTTCCATTATGGGACCCTCTGGTTCGGGAAAAACAACCTTGCTCAATGTCATCGGTATGTTGGACGAATTTAATGAAGGGGAATACCACTTCTTGGGGGAGTCTGTCCATACCTTAAAGGAAAAACACCGCGCCAATCTCTACAAACAATATATCGGTTTTGTTTTTCAAGCCTACCACCTGATCGATGAGCTCACGGTCTATGAAAATTTGGAGATGCCATTATTGTACAAAAAGCACAGCGGATCGGAAAGGAAAGCGATGGTGGCCGATATATTGGATCGTTTCAACATCGT
>JBBKWR010000108.1:0-3064 GCA_037969055.1 Flavobacteriaceae bacterium
GGAATTTGAAGCGTAGACAAAAATCAGATTTAACGATTTCTTGTATTTAAACGTACCTTTTATGGTACAATACTTATACTTATTAAAACCCGCAACTCAGCGGGTTTTTTCATTTTAGTCTGGTGCACTCGACTGCTTAAAATCTTTACGCTCCTGCCCAAACCTAAATAAATTAAGAATTGACCTTTAAATGGCTGCCTATCTTTTGGTGGGGTAGGAGGTCGTCGAATTGCGTCTTTTTATTATATGATATGCTGCGGGTATTGACATCGGTTGGTGGGCAAGATTTCGCCGGACTCAAAACTAAATCATATTAACAATTATTTAACATACCAAACCAAACTCTAGAAATAAAGCCTCGTAGGTAAAGTATAATTCTAATCTAAAATTTACTACAATGAAAAAAAGAAAAATTTATTTAGGGCTTGCATCGCTGGCTGTCATAGGGGTTATTTTGGTAGCTGCCGATCATATTGACGCCCCGAGTGTAGCTGGAAAAACGGCCGATATTGCCGATTTTTATGCTTATGAACCTTCGGAAGGTTCAAACAATACCGTTTTTGAAGTGGATCTTCAGTCGAATGTTCTTCCTTCCCTTGCCTATGGCTCATTTGACGAAAATGTATTGATGGAAATAAACATCGATACCAACGGCGACTTGATCGAAGACCTTGTGATTCAAGCCATCCCAAGGGCTGGGAGAATGTACTTTTTTGGCCCAGTCGCGCCGACCGCCACTGGTTTAAACAGCCAGGTACAGGTGGACAGTCCGTTGGGAGATGTTAAGATTTCCGCGACAACACCCATTACAGCGACCACTAGTAATGGTGTTTCTTTGTTTGCAGGACCAAGACAAGATCCTTTTTTCTTTGATTTCACCCAATTCAATAAGGTAATCGGCGGCATGGCACCTGAAGGTTTTCTGCCAGTAGGGGAGGCCACCAATACTTTTGAGGGCGCCAACACCATGTCGATTATCCTAGAAATTCCAAATGCTTTACTAGGTACCCCAACTGGGATGAACGCCTTGGGGATCCCAGTATATAAGACTTGGGTAACCACTAACATTAAACAACAATAATTAATCTAAAAAAATCTATAAAATGAAACGATGTACAATATATAAGTTCGCTTTGCTATCGGCCTTGATACTAATGGTAGCGTGCAACAACGATGATAATTATGTAGCCCCAGTCGCAATGGCGAGTTGCACAGATGGGGTCATGAACGGAGATGAGACGGGAATCGACTGTGGCGGAACTTGCGACCCTTGCACTACAGCTGTTAATTTTTCAGGAACCTACGCACAGGCAGACCATATGGGACGTCCAGGGACTAATACTGTTTTTGGATTTGATATGGATGGGCAGCCCAGTGTAAAGGATGCCCAGAATGTAACCATTCCTTCAGAAATGGTCAACAAATTCCAAGTGGGTTATCAGGCGAGATTAGAACAGTATTATGATGTATATGCCGGTCTTCTGGGCATAAACCCAGATGATCTGAACTATGAGAATAATATTTTAGGGCTGGATGCCGCTACCTTGACCACAGTCTTGGCAGCTGATGCCCTTGATGTTGCACCCGATGCTCCGACCACTTATTTTGATCCAGGTACTGACGCCAATATGGATGGAAATATTTTGGTTCCAGATGGGGATGAGGTTGCATTGACGGGAAGAAGATTACAGGACGACGTTATCGATGTATCATTGATTTTAACCTTTGGCGGGATGAACGGGGAACGTTTTAGTGGTCAGGATGATGGCAACGGTGGAAACCTGCCCCGTCTGACCTCTGATGCCGCCAGCTTGACGGCTAGCATTGGTACGGAATTTCCTTATATAGGAAATCCACAATAAACTGAGTATCTATGAAAAAGTGGGTAGGGGGGGACTAATCTGGTCCCCCTTTATTTTTGAAATGACAACACAATAGCTAAAACGTAAAAAATGAAACCATACTTGTTAATCTTTATCATTGTAGGCCTAAATGCCTGCAATACCAATAAGCAGGAACAGATTACCGACAGCTCTGACTACGACAAATACCTCAAAGCTTCATCTGCTGAGACCACCTCCAAATACTTCCATCTTTGGGATTCCAAAATACAAAAAGATAGCATGCAGCTCATGAGCCTTGGCATAGTTGCAGGGGAGTATAGCCGATATTTTCAAACAACAGGGGAGATCCAATACCTAAAAAAGGCAGAGCGTGCGCTTGACAAAGCAGTGGAGGTTGCGGCTATTGGCGAAGCTGGATTCTATAGGGCACTGGGACGTAATTATATATCCCAACATCGGTTTAAAGAAGCTTTGAAATTAGCCGAGATGGCCCGTAAGAAAGGTAGCGGCGTCTCGGAATCACAAAATTTGTTGTTTGATGTACACATGGAATTGGGAAATTACGATCAGGCCAAATCCTATTTGGACGCTACCAGTAACATGTCCGATTTTGGATATTTGATCAGGATGGCCAAATGGATGGACCATATAGGAGACTTGGATTATGCCATTTCCTTAATGGAAAAAGCCAAGGTAAAAGCAGAAAATATGAAGAATAAGGATTTGATGCTTTGGTCCTATACCAACTTGGCGGATTATTATGGTCATGCTGGAAAAATTGAAGACTCCTACAAACTTTATTTGCGATCCTTAATGATCGACCCTCAAAATTCATACGCCAAGAAAGGAATTGCATGGATCGTATTTTCCTATGAGAAGAACCCTAAAGAAGCGCTGAGGATTTTGGATTCGGTCACACAACATTATAGGGCACCCGATTATTTTTTGTTGAAATCGGAAATCGCAAACTATATGGGTGATGAAATGGAAGGCTTCTCACAATTAGATCAATATTTCGACGCGGTTAAGAATCCGGCTTATGGAGACATGTATAACGCCTATAATGTTCCCATTTACCTGGAACGTACAGAACAATTTGGGAAGGCTTTGGAAATTGCGGAACGGGAAGTCCAAAATCGACCCACTCCACATTCCTACGACCTCTTAGCGTATGCGTATTTCAAAACTGGCAATAAGGCAAAAGCATTGGAGATCATAAA
>JBBKWR010000109.1:0-8298 GCA_037969055.1 Flavobacteriaceae bacterium
GTATAGGAGTTTCTTACTGTTCATAATTTTAATATCTCGGTATAATAGGATGGGAATTCCGTTCCGTTCGCCAATTTAAATTTAGATATCAATTCATAGTTCCCCTTCTTTAATTCGCCGGTTAAAACGGCAAATGCCGCATTATCATTTATATCGGTTTTTACGGTGAGATCTCCTATTTGCACCAATGCGCTCTGGGCATCGATCTGTTGGCCAACCGGCAAACCGTCAACAACCAGGCTCCCTCGAATTTCGTCAGCGGCAGCCTTTAAAAATAGTCCAGATTGTGGGGGATATCGGTACAATTTAAACTGATAGGTCCCATCTTCAACTACTTTAATACTATAAAAACCTTTGGGGGACAGATCACCTTTTCTAATTTGCATTTGGTTCCAGGGCAGGTTATCCTCGGAATGCATATCATGTATCGTTATCAAAACAGGGTTAGATTTCTGATCTCCCAATGGGATTTCCGCATAGCGAATGTCGGGCAAGATAGAGGTCCACCAATCTTCATAAAAGCGTTGCATTTTTGCAACTTGCCCTAAATGTTGTGCAGCTACATCGGTTTTTTGCCCCGGATCGTCCAAAATATTGTAAAGCTCATTTCCGTTGACTAGGCGCCATTGGGTAGACATCACGCAGCTGTTCCTACCTTTTTCGGGTCGCTGGTTTCGTTGGGTATCCACCACCAACATCCGATCCATTGGGTTTGCCCCTCCGCGTATAATATTGGCAATACTGGACCCATCGAGCTGTTTTTTGGGTTTGTAATTTAGTCCTGCAAACTCCGCCAGGGTAGGCAACAGATCCACATGGGCAGCTAAGTCATTAATTCTGGCCTTTTGAGGGATGTTGCCTTGGGGCCAACTTATAAAGAAAGGTACCCGATGACCCCCATCGTAATGGCTTCCCTTTGTACCCCGTAGGCCGGCATTGTATCCCGAGGTACCCCCATCATTCAGATCGACAATTCCTTTTGCGGTGCCGTTATCGGTGGTGAAGATTAATATTGTGTTGTCATAACGACCGGTTTCCTTAAGGTGGGCCAACAGCTTTCCAACATTATCATCAATATTGGAGATCATGCCATTGAACCGTTTCTGATCCGTGGTGATAGGTGCGTTTTCGTATTGGGCAAAATACTTTTCAGGGACATTGAAAGGAGCGTGTGCCGCATTTGGGGCCAAATACAGAAAAAAGGCTTCATCTCTGGTCTGATCAATGTATTTGATAGCCTCATCAAACCAGATGTCGGTACAATACCCTTTAAACTTTTCGGGCATACCGTTTCTAAAATAGGTATCGTCGAAATAATTATTATTCCAAAAATCTGGGGTTTGGTTTACGCCTCCCCCGCCATGATAGAGCGCATGTTGAAATCCCCGGTCATGGGGCCGAAAGGGATAATTGTCCCCCAAATGCCATTTGCCGAACATCGCCGTTCGGTAACCGTTGCGTGCAAAGACCTCAGCAATGGTCTCCTCATCCTTCAACAGAATGGAACACCCTGCAATGGTATGCCAAGCATTGTTTCTATTGGCATTTCGACCGGTCATAATACCTGCCCGGGTTGGGGTGCAGGTTGTACCCACATGAAAATTGGTAAGTTCAAGCGACTCCGTTGCAAATTGATCAAGGTTCGGGGTCTTTAGATATGGATTGCCATGATAGGCCAAATCGCCATAACCTTGGTCGTCGGTCATGATGATGATGACGTTGGGCCTTGCAAACTCATCATTAGACGTATTCTTGTCGTCATTGCATGAGATCAATGATAGGGCAGCCACCAAATAAGTGGCGGTCTTCTTGTCCAAAAAGTTTAGTTCTAATCCCATCTATGTCTTTACATGTAAACTATTATAAAAACCCTTTACACAATCATTGCCTAGACCAATTCCCTATCTAACTTAATATATCTTTTACCACATGGCCATGTACATCGGTTAAGCGATATCTTCTACCTTGATGTTTAAATGTAAACTGCTTATGATCGATCCCCATTATGTGCATTACGGTTGCCTGAAAATCGTTTACATGCACATTATTTTCAATAGGATTGAATCCGAAATCATCGGAGGCGCCATAGGAAAGTCCCGGCTTTACTCCGGCACCCGCTATCCATAGCGTGAATACATACGGATGGTGGTCACGACCCCAATTTGCAAAATCCTTGAAATTGCCCTGCAAAAAGGGTGTTCTGCCAAATTCGCCGCCCCAGATAACGAGGGTATCCTCCAACATCCCACGCTGTTTTAGGTCTTTGATCAATGCAGCACTGGGCCGATCCGTATCCTGGCATTGGATCTTGAGTTGATGGTTCAGGTTCGTATGTTGGTCCCATCCGGCATGCATGCATTGTATAAAACGAACATCGCGTTCTGCCAAGCGCCTTGCCATAAGACAATTATAAGCGAAACTTCCCTTTCTGTGAACATCAGGACCATACATATCCAAAATATGCTTCGGCTCATCCGAAAAATCGGTTAAGTCCGGTACGCTCATCTGCATTTTATAGGCCATTTCATACTGGGCAATCCGTGTTTGGATCTCTGGATCACCGAATTCGTCATGGTTCATTTCATTTGGTGCCTGCATATCATCCAAGATCTTGCGCCTCATTTCGCGACTCATTCCCTCCGGATTTTTTAGATACAGCACAGGGTCCCCACCCCCACGAAACTTAACCCCTTGAAATTTACTGGGCAAAAAGCCGCTGCCCCAGTAATAATGGTAAAATATCTGGCCACAACTGGCCTCTTTGTCCCTTGAGGTCATGGCGACAAAATCCGGCAGGTCCTTTGCGGTACTTCCCAATCCATAGGTGAGCCAAGACCCCATACTTGGCCTTCCAGGCTGTTCAGATCCAGTTAGAAAAAATGTGATGGCCGGTGCATGATTGACCGATTCGGTATACATCGATTTAATAAAACAAAGGTCATCTGCGATCTTAGCGGTTTCAGGCATGAAATCGGATACCCAAGCCCCACTTTGCCCATGCTGGGCGAAGTTGCTTATCTCCCCAATGACCGGGCGATCCGTTTGTTCCCCTGTCATGGCAGAAAACCTTTTTCCCGCCGTTAATTCATCCGGTATCTGCCTTCCATGCCACTTACGGAGCATGGGCTTATAATCAAACAGGTCAACGTGTGATGGCGCCCCGTTCTGGAACAGATAAATTACCCTTTTTGCCTTAGGGGTAAAGTGGGGCAATCCGGATCCATTTACCAAGAAAGGATTAAGATCGGCCGCTGAAAGTATATGGGGGGTAAACATAGATCCAAGTGCCATGGCACCAATTCCTTGAGCCATTTTTCCAAAGAAATTCCTTCGGGTAATGGAGGCCTGGTAAGCTTCAAACGGATGTTGGATATTGTTCTTCATCACTGGCGGCTTATTATACCCGCCCCGATCCAAAATAAAAGTCGGTCTGGGTACCTCAATATTGTCCATGACCATCACCTGAATGGTCTTGGAAGACAATCGGTCGAGGTTTTTCTTGGAGTCAAGAAGCTTTTGCAATAAGGACCCGTAGGGTAGGTCGCGCTGCTTGAAATAACCGGCCAATTGTTGAAATTCACCGGTTCCCCTATTGTTCGCAGGTTTTAAAAGGATTCGGGCATCCAAGCCTTTTAGACTTTTAGCTACTTCCGAGGCCGCTGCCGGTTGCACGGAAGGCCTGGGGAATTTTTTTGATTCGAAGCGCTCTACCTGTTGGACTAATGTAGCCACAAAGGCTTCAACTTGGACCATTTCCTCCCGCTTTTCCTTGGACCCCAGATTCAGCAAGGGTTTAATTTTACCTCCCCAACCACCTCCCTCCTCCGAGGTTTGATTAAAAAAATCGAATAATTGGTAGTATTCTTTCTGTGTGATAGCATCGTATTTGTGATCATGGCAACGTGCACAATTCATGGTAAGTCCCAACCATGTGGTTGCCGTGGTCTCTACACGGTCGAAAACGTTCACCACCCTGGTTTCCTCTGGGATCGTACCCCCTTCGGTGTTATACGGATGGTTACGGTTAAAGGCCGTTGCGATCTTATCTTCCAAGCCAGCGTCGGGCATGAGGTCACCGGCCAACTGTTTTAAGGTAAACTCATCATAGGGCATATTCTTATTAAATGCTTGTATGTCCCAGTCCCGCCAGGGCCACATATCCCGTGTAAAGTCACCTTGATAGCCATTGGTATAGGAATAGCGGGACACGTCTAGCCATTCCCAGGCCCAACGCTCACCATATCGGGGAGAGGCCAAGAACCGATCTACCATTTTTTCGTAGGCGTTCTCAGAGCTGTCCTGTTTGAATTCGTTAATTTCCCCTAGGCTCGGTGGTAGTCCGTTTAGATCGAAAGACAGCCTTCGGATCAAGGTTTCCCTTTCCGCTTCTTGTGATGGGCTGAGGGCTTGAGGTTCCATCTTATCAAGCACAAAATTATCGATTTCGTTTTGGGGCCAAGTGCTATTTTTTATTTTGTGAAGGGACGCTTTTACAGGGGGAGTGAATGCCCAGTGCGCCTTCCATTCTGCCCCTTGTTCTACCCATTTGACCAAGGTAGCTTTTTCCGAATCCGTGAGGCTAAATTTTAATTCAGGAGTTGGCATCATTACTTCAAGGTCCTGGCTCAAAATCCTTTTGATCAATTCACTTTGATTCGGTTTCCCCGGTACCACGGGGAAAATTTCCTTTTCTGGAACAACGGAAAAAATGCCCTCTTTTACGTCTAGCCTGAGCTTCGCCTTACGGGCATTGCCATCCGGCCCATGGCAATTAAAACATCGATCCGACAGGATAGGCCTTACATGAAAATTGAAATCTATTTTTTCCGGTAAAGCACCGTAGGCCTCCGCGACTTCATCTGGCATATTGGGCCCACATCTCACCAATAGCATTATTCCCAATAGCCAAACCAAGACAATTCCGAATGTTCCCGATCTATATGTTCTGCTCTTAAACATTACTAACAAGTTACAAAATCGCTTTTGCCTATTTTGTAATAATTTATAGTAGGATGGAAAACGACTCCCTAATATATCAAATTTAAACCATGGAACTCAAACCCATTATTTTCCAAATCGTGCATTCCCATAAATCACATGGTATCCAAATGTATTCTGATAATAAATAAGAACGCGGTTTAGATGGTTTTGTGAATACCACAAATGATCAGTTTTCCCTAATTGGAACAACCTAAAACCATGGGTCGTCATTATTGGGAATTTCACCATTAAGGCAATGAGCGACGGTACACGCCTTTTATTTCAATTAAACCTAACCCACCTGCGAAATTAAAGATGTGTCGATTTAATGAACCCATCACAACCGAGTCGATCAACAATTTTCAATATCACCTATTTTAAATATTAACTTTTTTTTTAACTTCAAGGCCATACGCATTAACCATTTGTAGTTGGGCAATAATCGTATGCATTGTTTAATTATTATTAAAATAGTCAACTTTGTGCCACCAGCCTACAAGAATTAAAGAGATTAAATTATGAAGCACCTATTAGTGTACAAGTTTATTAGAAATGTGATGGTTTGCGCAACTGCATTGACCATTGCCGCAATGGCAAGTTGTAAAGATGAAAAAAGTGTGGGGGTAGCGGCGCAGAAAAAAAAGCCGAACATAATTATCATTTATATGGATGACCTAGGTTTTGGCGATGTGGGCTTTAACGGCGCAACAGAACTCAAAACACCGAACATGGACAAGCTAGCCGCCGAAGGATTGCGGTTTACCAATGGGTATGCCTCTTCAGCCACTTGTACCCCAAGTAGGTATGCCCTCTTGACCGGTGTATACCCATGGCGTGAGAAGGATGCCAAGATTCTGCCGGGAACGGCTCCCTTGCTAATCCATACAGACCAGATGACCCTTCCAAAAATGTTGAAAAATGAAGGTTATCATACGGGAATCGTTGGCAAATGGCATTTGGGTCTAGGAACCGGTAACGTCGATTGGAACCAAAAGATATCCCCAGGTCCTAACGAAGTTGGTTTTGACTACTCATTCATTATGGCGGCCACGCAGGATAGGGTACCCACAGTCTATATCGAAGATGGCAAAGTGGTAGGCCTTGACGTCAACGACCCGATTGCGATAGACTACGACAAAAACTTTGAGGGAGAACCCACCGGCTTTGACAATCCCGAACTGTTGAAACTCAAATGGCACCAGGGCCACAACAACAGTATTGTAAATGGTATCCCGAGAATTGGTTTTATGAAAGGGGGAGAAGCTGCGAAATGGATCGATGAGGACATGAACGACATTTTTTTGAAAGGTGCCCAAGAATACGTTGTAGCACACAAGGCAGAACCTTTTTTTCTGTACTATGCCATGCAGCAACCACATGTTCCTAGAACCCCTCATCCACGTTTTGTCGGCGCCTCTGGAATGGGGCCACGGGGTGATGTGATCGTGGAAGCCGACTGGGCTATTGGCGAATTCGTGAAAACTTTGGAACAGCAAGGGCTTTTGGAGAACTCCCTCCTTATTTTATCAAGTGATAATGGACCCGTTCTAAATGATGGATATTACGACGATGCCGTAGAAAAAATAAGTAAGCATACCCCGTGGGGGCCCTATAGGGGCGGCAAATACAGTCTGTTCGAAGCCGGTACCCATGTCCCATTAATTACCTATTGGAAGGGAACCATCCAACCTGCCGTTTCAGATGCCCTGGTTTGCCAGCTCGACCTCCTGTCTTCCTTGGCGGCAATAGTAGGGAGCGACATTCGCGTATCCGACAGTGAAGATCTATCCGAGGTATTCTTAGGGAAGCGTAATACAGGAAGGAAAGCCTTGGTTCTTGAAGCCACCACCAGAACTGCCTTTCGAAAAGGTGAGTGGGCCATGATCCCGCCTTATGATGGACCAACACTCATGAAGGATGTGAACATCGAGCCAGGAAATTCAGATCAATATCAATTGTACAATTTGAAGCAGGATGTAGGTCAAAAGAACAATCTTGCACAAAGCAATCCAGAAAAACTACAGGAAATGATCCGAAGTTTTGAGACTATCAGGGGTAAAGATTATTCAAACATGCAAAAAGTAGAGCTCAAATAAGAGGGCCTGATCCCAATAAATATCGAACGCGAATTATTCCCAAGTTTTGGAAGGGTAAGTTTAATTTGAAATGCGTGCAAAGTGTTGCTTGTATTTGAATAAATGGATTGCTGTTGAAATTGACTATTAGGCGGCTGACATCCCTGTCAATTCCTTACCTTTAAAGCTCAGTTTTCCGTAAAATAATGACCAAAAAACTTTTAAGGATCATAGGTATAATCGTGATCCTTCCCTTATTGTTCATCTTGATGTGCGATTATATCGTTGGACGCTCTGCGGAAGACAAGACTTTTTTTACTACCAGTAACGTTCCAAAAAATAGGGTGGGCCTTGTTTTGGGCACTTCCAAAAGATTGACCGATGGCCGTGCAAATCCTTATTACACCTATAGGATCGACGCCACTCTCGCACTCTACAACGCGGGGAAAATAGATTTTGTATTGGTCAGTGGCGACAATGGAACGATTTATTATAACGAACCGACCACCATCAAAAAAGATCTTGTGAAAGCGGGTATTCCCGAGGAAAAAATATTTCTGGATTATGCCGGGTTCCGAACCTTGGATTCTATGGTGCGCGCGAAGGAGGTGTTCGGGTTGGACAGCGTAACGATCATTTCGCAAAAATTCCACAACGAAAGGGCCATTTACCTGGCCGAAAAAAAAGGACTTGTCGCAATAGGATTTAATGCCAGGGATGTGAAAGGACAATCGGGCTTTAAAGTGAAGTTGCGGGAGTATTTTGCAAGGGTAAAGGTATTCGTCGATTTGGCATTCAATACCCAACCCAAGTTCTTTGGGGAATTGGTGGAGATCAGGTAGGTCAAAAGTCGAAGGTCAAAGGTCAAAAGTCGAAGGTCGAAGGTCGAAGGTCGATTAAAGAAACAAATAGGTTGACCAAAAAATTTGCTACTTTGGTATTGCTAACCAACCCCCATGTCAAAACTTAAAATATTTCTCAAAAATCTGGGTCCTGGACTGCTGTTTGCCAGCATGGCCATAGGCACTTCACACCTCGTGCTGTCGACCAAAGCTGGCGCCCAATATGGATGGATAATGGTGGTCCCCATCATTCTGGCCAATGTGTTCAAATATCCATTTTTTGAATTTGGCATACGCTATACCCATGTCACCAACAAAACGTTGATCGAGGGCTACCTCAATCGGGGAAGGGCTTATCTCTGGTTCTATGCGGGCATCACCCTGATAACCACCTTTACCAT
>JBBKWR010000110.1:0-3701 GCA_037969055.1 Flavobacteriaceae bacterium
GTTGGCAATGGATGCATCCCAAACTTGCCGTTTCCAAGGTTTTCAACCCAGGAACTTTGCATATAGTTGAGCGTCAACTTGGTGGCATCGTTCAATAATCCGTCGGCGAACATCTCGGGCAGCGTAGACTCCCCAAACGCCCCGAAAGAATTAAACTTTTTACGAATGCCCACATATTGTTTGGTTACATCTTGCCATGGATGGTACAAATACTCTTTTTTGGTCCCGACACTATCCCTCAAATAATAGGAGATCAAGGGATCTACAGTGCCATTTTGATCTAAATCTTTGGCATAAATTCGTACAGGTTGTTCTTTATCGCCCTGTAGATACATATTCCTTCCAAAATTGCCGGCTATATAGTCAATATCCCCATCATTGTCTATATCTGCAGCGGCAAGACTGTTCCACCAACCCAAGTAGTTTTCGATGCCAGAAGTGCCCGTAATTTCTTCCAATTGACCCTTCTTGTTCTCGAAAAACCGTAGCGGCGCCCATTCGCTGGCCAATAATAGGTCAGGCCAATTATCACCATTAAAATCGGTCCATAGGGCGTCACATATCAAGCCTGCATAACTAAGTTTATCCGAAACCTGTTCGGTAACGTCTACAAACTTGGGATTGTCCTTGGTACTTTCATTTCGGAGAATATAGCTCCTATCGGCCATAGGATAAGAGAAAGGCAAGACCCTACTACCCACAAATAGGTCCAGGTCACCATCATGGTCAATATCCGCAGCCTTGACCGTAGAGGAATTGGCGGTCATATCTGGCAGGCCGTTGATGGCTTCCGTAAAATTACCCTTGCCATCATTGGTATAGAGCACATCCCTATAATATTCATGTCCTGGCGGATATTGTCCAGATCCCCTCGCGATATATAGGTCAAGATCTCCATCGTTATCTGCATCAAATAATAAGGTTCCAGCGTCTTCTTCTTCCAATTCCAAACCTTTTTTGTAGGCGACCTCCTGCTTTTTAAAAGAACCGTCCCGTTGCTGTAAAAACCAGGTTTCTTTGATCATACGACTGGCCGCTACAAATACATCGTCGAGCCCGTCGTTGTTGACATCCCCTACTGAAAGAGAAGGCCCGTATTGGGAAAATTTATGGGGCAGCGTTGCCTGGAAGTTAAAGTCTATAAAATCGTAATCAGGTGAAAAGTAGTTTAGCTTGTACTTGCTGGCTACTTCTTTAAATAGGGAATGATCAACGGTATCTTTAACCACCTTTCTTACCCTATTAGGATGGTATTCAATATGCAACAGGGTGTCGGCCTTGACTGCCGCTACCAATTGTTCTTGTCCGTCTGGCCAATGTATTTTTAAACTATCCACCTTTGTTTTAGATCCAAGTCCGAAGTGAAGGGTCTGCTCAGGTTGGGAAAGATAACCGCGCCCAGATAATATCTCTTTTTTTTGGATCATGCCTTCGGCGTAGATTTCGGCCGAAGCCCCAATAGCAGCCCGGTTTATCTTTGAGCCAACAAGTTTTAGCCTAATGTAGTGGTCCCGAGGAAGATGTCGGTCATCATTGTTTTCAAGGAGCAGGGCAGGGTCGTTGATATTATTGATGATCAGGTCCAAATCCCCATCTTGGTCAAGGTCTCCATAAACGGCACCGCTGGAATAGGTTCCGAAATTTAGGCCCCAAGCTTTGGTCACGTCGATAAATTCCAACCCCCCTTTATTTTTAAAAAGGAAATTTGGAATCTTGATCTCAGGAATGGCCGCTATTAATTTTTCCTTACTGACCAATCGATGGGCCGTAGCTCTAAAATCACCAAAATCCCTATCGGTAACATCTTTTGGAAAACCATTGGTGACCAACAAATCCTGCCATCCGTCATTGTCATAATCGGCAAACAGGGGCGCCCAGCTCCAATCGGTTTCCTGCACCCCGGCAAACATCCCCACTTCGCCAAAGATGGGCATCGCTGTTTCTGGGTTTACACCCATATCGACCTGTAACGTATTTCGCGCATATTGAAATTCGTAACCATATTTTTTGGTAAAGACTTCCTTTTGATAACTACTGGGCCCCTGGAACAATTTTTTACGTTTGTTGTAGTAGGGCTGCATTTCGGTCGTATAGATGTCCATTCGACCATTATTATCGACATCGGCAATATCGCTGCCCATGGAGGAGAGGCTAAAATGTTTGAAAATGTCCCCAGCACGGTTGGTGAAAGTTCCATTTTGATTATTGATATAGACCAAATCGTTGCTTAAAAAATCGTTGGCCACATAGATATCGAACCAGCCATCGTCATTAAAATCATGGATGATCGTGCTATGGCTATAGCCATGGTATCTTATGCCAGCCTTTTCCGAAACATTTACAAAAACCGGATGGTCTAGGCTATCATTACTAACGTTTTCGTACAATCGGTCCCGGCTCAAGGAGGTCCCGTCATCTTCCAATGGGCGAAATTCCCCAGGATTGATACCATCAATACGGTTGACCCCAATAAAAAGATCAAGGTCGCCGTCATTGTCAAGATCAAAAAATTGGGCATGCGAGGAATAACTGTCGTCGTCAACGCCATATTCTCCGCTCATTTCCTTGAAAGTGGGCAGACCTTTAGGGTCGTTGCCTTGATTGATATACAAGAGGTTCTTACGCTGTATGGAATCTTTTCGAAAAGTATTACAGACATAAATATCCAATTTCCCATCAGCGTTGATATCTACCATGGAAACCCCAGAAGCCCACATGAGCGAATCAGGTTTGTCGATAGAGGCCGATAAGGAAATATCCTGAAATTTAAGTGTTCCTTTGTTAAGAAATAATTTGTTCGCTACTTGATTACCAGCGAAAAACACATCGTCGTACCCATCATTATTGACATCCCCTAATGCAACCCCTGCGCCATTGTAGACAAATTCGTTATCAATGATATTGATACTGTCGTTTTCGGTGAGTTGGTTATTGAAGTCCAATCCAGAATCGGACGCAGCGACCTTGGTAAATAGCGTCGAAGGTCCTTGTTCTTTACATCCGATAGTAATGAACGTTAGGGCTAAGAATATAGATGATTTGCAATTAACAAGCCAATTGTAAAGTTTCATTGGTAGTTGAAGTTCTAGTATAATATCGAGTGCAAAGATGCGTGAACGCAGGAAAAGAAACAAAAAAAAGCCACCCATTGGGTGGCTTTTAACTAAATCAATTGGGAATTAATACCCTGGATTTTGTTGTAATACATCAGATCCTTGAATATCGATCTGGGTCTGTGGGATTGGGTAGTACTCATTTTTACCTGCGGTAAAACTTGCACCTCCAAATTTGGTGACCAAATATTGAGATTCGTAAGCCAAATAGCTATTAAGCTCCGTGGCCGCAACATCCCATCGCACCAAATCAAAGAATCGATGGCCCTCTCCAGAAAGTTCCAATTTCCTTTCAAAACGAACCGCTTGGGTAGCAAAAGCTTTATCAGGGAAGGCTGTGTATTGGGCTATGTTATAATTGGCCTCATCTAATCCTGTGGTTGCGTTTTTCACCCAATAAGTAGGATTTGCCGCCCTAGCACGCACCAAGTTTACATATTCCAAGGCCTTGGCTATAGTACCTGCTTCAATCTCCGCTTCGGCAGCCATCAACAACACATCCGCATATCGGATAATGGTGTAGTTCATGATCGCATAACCACGGGTCCAAGAGCTACCATCGGTAAAGCTGTTTTCCTGGGATTTGTA
>JBBKWR010000111.1:0-9231 GCA_037969055.1 Flavobacteriaceae bacterium
ATTTGTGTAATTGATATCGACGAGGTATTGGTGGCCAACAGGGTGTTTGCTGGGCAGACAGCATCCAAGGTTCGGAATATTTCTAATTTTAATTTCAAGTTTTCGGTGGCTGCCTCGACAACAAGATTGGAGGATTTCACGCCTTCCTCAATATCGGAATAAGTGCTAATGTTATTTAAGGTCTTTGATTTTTCATCTACTGTCAACTTTCCCTTTTCGCACATCCGATCTAAATTTTTGGTAATGGTGGCCATGCCTTTTTCTAGGGAAACCGTTGAAATATCGATCAGATTTACTGTGAACCCGTTTTGAGCAAAAACATGGGCAATTCCATTCCCCATGGTACCGGCGCCGATTACCGCAATATGTTTGATGCTATTCATTTTTAAACGATTCGATTATCTGCAAGGCCACTTTGAGGGCATTGGTTCCTTGTTCCAAACTTACTAATGGTTCGGAATTGTTATTAATGGCGTCCGCAAAAGTCTCCAATTCAACCATAATGGCGTTATTGGCCCGAATATCTGGGTTTTCAAAATAAATCTGTTTCTTGATGCCTTCCGCGTTCTGGAGGATCATGTCGAAATCACCTGGATTTTTAGGGGCATCCTTCATTTTTACAACTTCCACCTTTTTTTCTAAAAAATCTATGGAGATATAGGCGTCCTTCTGAAAAAATCGGGACTTCCGCATATTTTTTAAGGAAATTCTGCTTGCGGTCAAGTTGGCAACACATCCATTTTCAAATTCTATACGGGCATTGGCAATATCTGGGGAATTGCTGATTACGGAAACCCCACTTGCATTGATCTTTTTGACTTCAGACCCGACCACACTCAAAATGGCATCAATGTCATGTATCATCAGGTCTAAAACAACGGGGACATCGGTGCCGCGAGGATTGAATTCAGCCAACCTATGGGTCTCGATGAACATTGGGTTTTTAATGTTGTCTTTCACGGCCATGAATGCCGGATTGAATCGTTCTACATGTCCCACCTGCCCCTTCACCTTAAATTTCTTGGATAGGGCAACCAGTTCATCGGCTTCTTCCAAGGAGCTGGCAATCGGTTTTTCGATGAATATATGCCTGCCCTTTTCGATGGCTTTTTTTCCGCATTCAAAATGTGAAATGGTAGGGGTCACGATATCGACTACTTCCACAGCATCGATAAGGGTATTGATGTTGTCATAATAAGTGTAACCGAATTCAGATGCCACTTTTTTGCCCGTTATGGCATCGGCATCATAAAAGCCAATTAGGTCGAATTTTTTGGATTCATTGAGGAGCCTCAAATGTATTTTTCCCAAATGTCCTGCTCCCAGGACCCCGACTTTTAGCATATTTTTTTGATTTGTTTCAAAAATAAGGATAGTTTGTCAGTTAATTGGTTCTGGCCCTATAGATTGTTCGCGGAAATTTAGGTAATCCTATTGAAAAATAAAGACTACTGAATAAATCGGCTTTAATTATACAAATATCAGCTTGTAATTTGGAATATAATGTGAATAGGTTCTAACTTCGCAATCCAAACCAAAGGCTTTGAAAGACACCCTGAAACATCGCGGTATGCGCAATAAGTTGGCCGATTCCCTCATAATAAAGGGAATAGACAACTTGGCCGTGATCGATGCCATCAGGCACGTTCCAAGACATCTGTTCATGGACAGTGGATTTGAGGGTCATGCCTATCAGGATAAGGCCTTTCCAATAGCGGCCGAACAGACCATATCGCAACCTTATACAGTAGCTTTCCAAACCGAATTACTGCAAGTATTGCCCAATCAGAAAATCTTGGAAATAGGAACGGGATGTGGTTATCAGACTGCCATTCTGTTATATTTAAAGGCAAAGGTATATACCATTGAACGGCAATTGGAATTGTTTAAAAAAACCAGTCTTTTTTTTGATAAAATGGGCTATCGACCTAAAAAATTTATATTTGGTGACGGGTATAAGGGGTTTCCTTCCGAGGCACCTTTCGATGGTATTATAGTTACAGCTGGTGCACCTAAGGTTCCAAAGGCGTTGATGCGTCAGCTAAAAATAGGAGGCAGGTTGGTCATTCCCCTGGGGGTTGATGATCAGATCATGACCTTATTCATTCGTAATTCTGAAAAGGAATTCCAGAAAAAAGAGTTCGGGTCATTCCGATTTGTGCCGCTTTTGGAGGATAAAAATTAGACTTTAGGGGTATATTGTTGTTTAAGTGGGCACAGCAACCTTTGCCTATACTTTTCGCAAGCTTCCTAATTGTTAAAACGCTTTTTAACCCTGTCCAGATCACGTTTGTTATCACGATCTTTCATGGTTTCCCGTTTATCATATAATTTTTTGCCTTTTGCCAAGGCAATTTTCAACTTCGCCCGTCCTTTATCATTAAGAAATAGATTTAAAGGTACGATGGTAAGACCAGAGGTTTTCACCTCTTTTTCCAGTTTTTTGAGTTCCCGTTTGTTCAGCAACAATTTTCGCTCCGCCTTGGGTTTGTGGTTGTAATGCGACCCGTGGCTATATTCATCTATCTGCATGTTGATGACGAACAGTTCTCCACGTTCGTTAAATTCACAAAAACTCTCTGCAATGGAAGCTTTGCCCAATCGAATCGATTTTATTTCCGTACCTGACAGCACGATACCTGCAGTAAATTGATCTAAGAGCTCAAATTCAAAGCGCGCCTTCTTATTCTTTATATTGATATTTTGCTGCATAGGGCACAAAAATAGGAACAAATATCCTATTACGGGAGTTTCCATACCAAGCGATGGCAACAATAATATTTATACAAGGTCTTTATAAAGCGATAAAGGGATAGTGTTATTTTCGTTTTGGGCAGTTGCAACTAAAATGTAACCTTTGGACAGTTGCCTTACTATTAACGATCTGTACTATAAAAAGACTGCCGTTGTCGTTGTCGTCCATCGTGTCAAACGTATCGGTACCGAGCATTCGGTTTACCATATCGGGCGTAGTGTTGCTGTGGCCCACGACCAAGACATTTTTGTCTAGGTTCTCAGATTTAAAGGTTTCTATATCCAAAGTTTGGGGGTCGTAGTACTGTACATCAATATTTTTCTTTACGGAAGTGGGCGCGGCGGTCATTGAAGTCCTCCTGAAGTCGGTACTATAAATGGCGTCAAGTGGTACATCCCTTAATATTTCGGCCCAGTGCATGGCACGGCCAAGACCTGTTTGGCTCAATTCTGGGTCTGGATTTTGTTCATCCGAGCGGTCCTTTTCCGCATGTCGGATAAAATAATAGGTTGAGGTCGTCTCAGTTGGAACCACTTCCAGTTTTTTATTGTCATTGCAGCTTGTCAATCCGATAAAAAGTAAGAAAAGTACAATTAGTTTTGATGATCTCATGCTATTTGGATAATTGTTGGATGTGCCTAATTTATCTATATATTGCAATTTATTTGAAACCGTAAATCTTCCATATAAGTTGGAAGGGATGCTTACTGAAAACTTTAATACTTATTTAACTAAAAATAGCTCAAAAAAGTATGTGAAACATATGCTTTTTTGTTTTTTTGCATATGATAAGTTTTTGTAGAACACTACTTATTTTACTTATGGTTCTAAAGGTCGGGGCACAAGAGGTTTCCCTTCCTGCGGACCTGCGTCAGCATAACCTTACGCTATACAATTCCAGTTTGTTCAATCCTGCATTTTCATTAGATCGGAACAATCCTCAATCTGTATCAGTTTGGACGCGATGGCAATGGCAGAGCATTGACGCCGACCCCTCTACCTTATATTTGAATTATACCAGAACTCTTAATGGGCGATCTGCTGCTGGCGCGGCTTTTTTTCAGCATAATACTGGGGTTTATTATAATACGGGCGGGGTGCTTAACTATGCGTATAAAGTAGAATTTAATCCCCTTATCAAACTTTCTTTTGGCGCCAATTTATTTGGTTTCGTGCAGAAATTAGCAGATGACCGTTTTGTAATCGATCCGCAGATACCGTTTCCGCAAATTCAAAATAAAAATGATTTTATATTGCAGTTCGCACCTGGAGCGAATCTAATGATCGAAAATTTTTCTTTCAGCATCGCTTCTGAAAATCTATTCGACTTTAATTTTACAGATAAAGGAAGTAATACAAATGCTGCCTATAAAATATTTATGGGAATGGTTTCCTATGATTTCCCGGTAATGACATCAGATTCCACGGCCTTTTTAAGACCTTCAATCTACCTAAGAACCATTCCTTTATTGGAAAATCAAATTGGACTTAACGCCTTGTTGAGTACGCAAAAATATTGGGCGCAATTGGGATACAATAATTTTTACGGAATAGGAATCGGGGGTGGTGGCACAATTTTAAATAGATATTCATTGGGTGCTATCGTTGAATTTGGCACCAGTTCCTCCCTCAATTCAAAAAATCCGTCCTTTGAATTTGTAGCGTCTTACTTTATTGATAATCCAGAAACTAGAAGAAAATCTGTGTTACCCAGTCTCTTGGAAGAGGAGAAGGTTTTACCCGTAAAGGAGGAAATTACAGAAGAGAAGCCTAAAGAAGATGTTGAAACCGTGAACGCATTGGCCTTGGAAAAAGAAGCACAGCAGGAAGAGGAGCAAGAGAAGGCGTTGGCTGCACAGGAAAAAGAAAAGGAAAAACAGGAAATACAGGAAGCCAAGGCGCTTGCTGCGCAAGAAAAGGCTATAGAGAAGCAAAAAAAGAAAGACTCGGTTGCCTTGGTCAAAGAGCAAAAAGAAGCGTTGGCACTAGCTAAAAAACAAGAAGAGGAACAGCAAAAAATTACTACACAGAAAACTAAAAATGCCGACGCAATTGCCGATGCCCAGCGGTTGAAAGAACAGCAGCGGGTAGATTCTATAAGTAAAGCGAAAGCCTCTGAAGCGTTGGCCTTGAACCAACAAAGGATAACCGATTCAATCAACAACGCCAAAGCCGCCGAGTTGGAAGCTGCCCAAAAAGAGGCCCAAGAAAATCAGGTTGTTCAAAAAACGGATACGGTGGTAAAACCAGAGGCTGGAGAGAAATATGAGGAGGTAGCAACAGAAGGTAGTTTGGAGCCAGGTTTTTATTTGATTGCCAATGTTTTCGGCACTCAAAAATATTTCGAAGCTTTCATAAACGACCTCATCAAGAAGGGACTGCAGCCAAAATCGTTTTTACGTGAACAGAACAATTATAATTACGTGTATTTGGAACGCTATAATACCATGGCTGAGGCGAGAAGGGCAAGGGAAAGTAAATTTGGTGGACGTTATACCGAGAAGACCTGGATATTCAGGGTAGTGGGGCAATAGGTCAACTTATTCATAACTTTTGTTAAAATTGCCTACCTGGATAAACTGGGAATCCTAAAAGAATAATTGGCTAAGCAGGAAGGGTACTCATTTTAAGTTCTTTTTTGACCAATTGGTCAAGATAGACCACCGTGTTCAACAAATATTTATGATCTCCCGTCATGCTCGCCATTGCAACAGCTCCTTGCAACATGGTGAATAGTTGTTTGGCAAACTGCAGTGGGGTTACAGGTAATCGAAGTTCCTTTTTATTGACCCCATTTTCCAGCACCAACGCGATTTTACCTTCAATTGTTTTTATTGTTTCCCGTACGGCCGCTGCCAACAGGGCATTGTTATGTTTTGCATCAACGCCCACGTTTAAAACGGGGCAACCTCCCATGCTGTCATAGAATTCATTATACGTACGATAAAAATTAGTGAGGGAAAATATGCGTTCCAGGGAGGTTCCCGGTATGTTCAGCTTTTCATCGATGGCTTGGAGTAATTTTTTGCTATTGTATTCAAATGAGGCCATCGCGAGCGCCTCTTTGTTCTCAAAATTACCGTAAAGTGCCCCTTTGGTAAGCCCTGTGGCTTCCGTTAAATCGCTCATGCTAGTGCCTTCATAACCGTGTTTATTAAAAACAGGCGCAACAGTTTCAACGATAAAGATGGTGGTTCTTTCGGCTTTGGTTGACATAATTTCACTATTTCATACGAAGATAAAAAATTTATATACTGTATGGTATAAATAATTCGCAAAAAGGACGACCTTTTTTTAGGTCGTCCTTATTTTATGAATTGTATTTTTAAGTTTATTTTACCAGCTCACTTTGATTCCTGAAAACCAATTCGTCATTGAAAGAGTCGAGTAAGATTATACTATCTGTAACTATGGTTCCACTGAGCAATTCTTTTGACAGCTTATTGAGCACTTCCTTTTGTATGACCCGTTTGATGGGTCTTGCTCCGTATTGCGGATCATAGCCTCTGATCGCCAAGTGGGCAATTGCCTCTTCGGTGGCATCCAAGGTTATATGCTGTTTGTCCAACATCTTCTTCAATTGTTCCAATTGGAGTTTTACAATTTTAAGGATATGTTTACGGTTTAGTGGGGTAAACATTATGATATCATCGATCCTGTTTAGAAACTCGGGCCGTACCAATTTACGCAACAGCCCCAAAACCTCTACTTTTGCCGCTTCCGTTGCACTATGGACATCTTTGCTATCCTCAAATCGTTCTTGGATAATTTCACTACCGATATTACTGGTCATGATAATTATCGTGTTCTTGAAATCTGCGACGCGACCTTTGTTGTCGGTCAGCCGACCTTCATCCAACACTTGTAACAATATGTTGAATGTATCTGGATGCGCCTTTTCAATTTCATCCAACAAGACAACCGAATAGGGCCTCCTTCTAACCGCTTCGGTCAATTGTCCCCCTTCGTCATAACCAACATATCCCGGTGGTGCGCCGACCAGTCTGCTCACTGAATGGCTTTCTTGATATTCACTCATATCAATCCGTGTCATTGCATTTTCATCGTCGAACAGATAGGCTGCCAATGTTTTTGCCAGCTCGGTCTTACCGACCCCTGTTGTCCCTAAAAACAGGAACGATCCAATCGGACGTTTAGCATCCTGCAAACCGGCCCTACTTCTTCGAATTGCATCCGATACGGCCTCGATGGCTTCTTCTTGGCCAACAACCCTTTTGTGCAGCACTTCTTCCAACTTCAACAATTTTTCCCTTTC
Organism: Flavobacteriaceae bacterium; assembly: GCA_037969055.1. Classification (GTDB taxonomy): domain Bacteria; phylum Bacteroidota; class Bacteroidia; order Flavobacteriales; family Flavobacteriaceae; genus Pelagihabitans. Next base: position 7,032 of record JBBKWR010000111.1, read on the forward strand.
ACTCTGCAGCATTTTAGATATGGGAATACCCGTCCACTTGGCAACCACTTCGGCGATATCCTCGTAGGTTACCTCTTCTTTAATAAGGACCCCACTTTTTTGTTGTTCTTGAAGTTCTTTTTGTAGACTTTCCAATTTTTCTTGGGCCTCTTTGGTTTTTCCGTAGCGAAGTTCCGCTACTTTACCGTAATCGCCTTCGCGTTCGGCCCGTTCGGCCTCCAACTTATAGTTTTCTATATCCATATTAGTTTTTTGGATATTGTCGACCACTTTTTTTTCGCTTTCCCATTGAGCGAAGAGCTGGTTGCGTTCTTCCTTTATGTTTGCAAGATCTTCGTTTAGCAATTTTAATTTTGCATGATCTGCTTCTCGTTTTATCGCCTCGATCTCAATTTCCATCTGCATGATCTTTCGATCTAAAACATCTAGGTTCTCCGGTTTGGAATTGATTTCCATCCTTAATTTTGATGCCGCCTCGTCCATAAGGTCAATTGCCTTGTCAGGCAAGAATCGATTGGTGATATAGCGCTGGGAAAGTTCAACCGCGGCGATGACTGCCTCATCTTTAATCCTGACCTTGTGGTGTGATTCATATTTTTCCTTGATTCCCCTTAAGATCGAAATAGCGCTTTCCGTATCTGGTTCGTCGACCACTATTTTTTGAAACCGTCGTTCCAAGGCTTTGTCCTTTTCAAAATATTTTTGATATTCATCCAAAGTGGTGGCCCCAATGGCGCGTAACTCGCCCCTCGCCAATGCGGGTTTTAAAATATTTGCGGCATCCATTGCCCCTTGGCCGCCACCTGCGCCGACCAATGTGTGTATCTCATCTATAAATAAAACAATATTTCCATCGGAAGATGTAACTTCCTTGATCACTGCTTTTAGTCGTTCTTCAAATTCACCTTTATATTTCGCCCCAGCGATCAAAGCGCCCATGTCGAGGGAATAGATAACTTTATCTTTTAAATTTTCTGGGATATCACCTTGTATGATCCTGTGCGCTAATCCTTCTGCAATGGCCGTTTTACCCACGCCAGGTTCTCCTACCAGCATCGGGTTGTTTTTGGTCCTCCGGGATAGGATCTGCAAAACACGACGTATTTCTTCGTCCCTGCCAATTACGGGATCCAGCTTTCCAATATCGGCGAGCTGGTTCAAATTCCGCGCATACTTATCCAAAGCATTATATGTTTCTTCGGCGCTTTGTGAAGTTACTTTACCGCCTTTTCGAAGTTCTTCGATAGCACTCTTTAAATCTTTTTCAGTCGCCCCCTGATCTTTTAAAATTTGTGAGATCTTGCTTTTCGATTTAAAGATGGCCAATAATAAATGCTCGATAGAAACATATTCATCGCCCATTTTTTTTGCTACAATATTGGCTTCGTTAATGGTTTTGCCTGCATCACTGGAAAACATAATCTCACCCCCAGAAACTTTTGGAAATCGCTCAAGTTCTTTGTCCAAAATCTGTTTTAATAAGGAAAGATTTACATTCAGTTTTTTTAAGATAAAGGGAACCACATTTTCATCGATCTCTAAAATAGCCTTGAAGAGATGCTCGTTCTCGATCTGTTGATGACCCATGCCTTGCGCAAGCTGCTGTGCCTGTTGCAATGCTTCCTGAGATTTTATGGTATAATTATTTATATTCATGATCTTTTATATTATGTCTATTTGATTACATTTGACACTACATGGTCAACAATCTTACCAAGACTTTAGAAGCGACAAAATGTCGGCAAAATGTTGAAATTACAGGACATTTCGACAGGTTGTAAGTATTGGAATGTTTTGCGACCTAGTGCTTAAAATTACGAAATGGGCTTATTGGATGGATTTTTTGGAAAGAAAAATATACAAGAAACAAAAGACGCTAATTACACTGAATGGATTTCTCTGGACTCCTTGAAACAACTGGATGAGCTGGTCGAAAAATCCCAAAAAAAGCCGCAAATAATATTCAAACATTCTACCAGTTGTGGCATTAGCCGAATGGTAATCAAGATGTTCAAGAAGAACTATGGTTTTTCCCCTGACCAATTAGACCTTTATTATTTAGATCTACATGCCCATCGGACGGTATCTGATGAAGTTGAACAAAAATTTCAGGTCGTTCACCAATCGCCACAGTTGTTGGTGATAAGAAATGGGAATGCGGTTGCAAATGCATCCCATGGGGCGATCGTTGAGCTCGACT
>JBBKWR010000112.1:0-2544 GCA_037969055.1 Flavobacteriaceae bacterium
AGGGAATTGTCGAACATCGATTTTATGGACATGACTGATTGAACATTGCGCTGAACCACCCCATGATAAGCTATCCAATAAATGGCGAACAAATCGATAACAGAAAAGAAAACTTTAAAATAGTTGTTTTCAGGAGCGATAAAAAATAAAAAGTGAATGATCACCGAGGTCGTTAAACTGTAAATTAAGAAGACCCGCGCCCATCCCAATTGCTTGGAAGACAGTACTGAAAAGGAGTTCAGAACTTCAGTATTATGCTCGTTTAAAAGTCTCAAATTCCAAATGCCAATGGCCCAAGCATAGCCTATACCAACATAAGTAAAAATAAAGGGAAACCAGGCACTGTTTGCAATTTGCAGTTTTGATTCGTAAGGCAGGAAATATATTCCAATCTGCAGCACAATACTGACGATACCTGGATAGAGTACCCAATACTTTGTTTTGTTGATGGAATGCACGGAAATTTCTTGGGTGTATACAAAGAACAAGGGAAAAAGCAACCATGAAAAATTTAAGGGCAGTAGCAACAGTTCAGGATATACATCCCCTGCGTTGATAGTAACGGCAATGAACGGTATCAATTTCAAGGAGAATACCAACAAGAAAAGTCCGAGAAAAAAAGTGCTCCTTGATTGGCGCTTGTTGAGTATGATCAACAAAATCCCTAAGGCAGTACCTTGCACCAACCCTATAGCATCCAAAAGCGATTGGAGGGTAAAGTTATGCGGGAAGGCTTCGACCATGGATCGAAATTAACAATTTTTAGAATATAATGTAGGATTTTGATTATTAAAAGAGTGACCAAAAGCCAAGAATAGCAAGGGTATTTAGGTATTGGATAACATGCAACTAATTGTAAAAAACAAGGTTGCCACTCGTTTTGGGTGTTGAAAATATGAGCCGAATCAATGCGGATCCAAATCGCGATTTAAGTCCCATTTTTGTCTATTTTTGTTTCCGATGGCACTTTTCACCTTTCTTTTATTTACAGGGTTTGTAGCGTTTTATGCTACCTGGAAATTGCGTAGGGACAAACTAAATACCCGAGACGGTTATTTTTTGGGCGGACGTTCCCTGACGGGTATCATTATTGCAGGCTCCTTGTTGCTGACCAATATATCCACGGAACATTTGGTGGGCATGAATGGTTCTGCCTATCGCAATGGGGCCATAATCATTGCATGGGAAGTAACATCGGCCTTGGCCCTCGTAGTTGCGGCGCTTTACTTTGCCCCGCGATATTTGAAAATGGGGTTGACCACCATCCCAGAGTTTTTGGAAAAGCGTTTTGATGGCCCTACCCGGACTATGGTCGCCGTTCTCTTGATCATCTCCTTTGTAGTGACCCTACTTCCTATAGTCTTATATACCGGCGCCTTGAATATCGAGGCAATATTTGAGATATCTACACTTTTGGACGTCAGTAGGTCGCAAGGCATTTGGATCACTATTCTGATCGTCGGCGGAATTGGCGCGGTCTACGCGATTTTTGGTGGATTGAAGATGGTGGCCTATACAGATACCCTGAACGGTTTTGGACTGCTGGTCGCGGGACTCATGGTGCCCATCTTGGCCCTGTTGAGCATAGGCGATGGAAATCCGCTGGAAGGCCTGGCCAAGGTATTTGAAAACAGTCCTGAAAAATTTAATATCGTAAGCAAGGAAGTCAGTGTCGGTCCTGGCGCTAGATCTTCCATTTTGCCCTTTGAGGTGTTGTTTACTGGGCTAATGGTCAACCAGATCTATTTTTGGGCCATGCACCAATCTATCATCCAACGCGTGTTTGGGGCCGTGAACCTAAAAGAGGCCCAAAAAGGTTTGTTGTACACGGGACTATTAAAAATTTTGATACCTATTGTCATAGTGTTGCCCGGGCTCATTGGGTTTTATTATTTTGGGGACAGTCTGTATGATAATCCAGATAGTGTTTATCCGTTACTGGTAAAAAAAGTGCTCCCTTTATGGTTGACCGGTTTTTTTGTTGCCGTCATGATGGGGGCTATTTTAAGCACGTTTAATAGCGCGTTGAATAGTGCCGCGACGGTCTTTAGTCTGGCGATTTTTAAGACCTATCTAGCAAAGGATGCCAGTGATAAGAAATTAGTGGCCATAGGAAAATGGACCTCTGCCATCCTGGCGGTTTTTGCCATTGGTATTGCGCCCTATGTGGCCAATGCCTCCGAAGGGCTGTACCAGCTTTTGCAACAATTGAACGGTATATTTTTTGTGCCTATTGCAAGCGTAATCGTGGCAGGATTCCTTTTTCCCAAGGTGTCGGCAGCCGGCGCCAAAATTGGACTGTTGTTCGGACTACTTTTCTATGTGGTGACCTATTTTATATTGCAAATAGACCTTCATTTTGTGCATATTTGGGGCATTGAATTTGTGCTAAACCTTACTGTAATGCATATCGCATCCGCGCTACTGCCCAAGGATGCACGGTTCATCATGCAGGATGCCGGCATCCTTGATCTTAAGCCATGGAAATATGCCAAGCACTTCAGTATATTTTTGATCGTTTTCACGGCAATTTTGTACCTTGTA
>JBBKWR010000113.1:0-3155 GCA_037969055.1 Flavobacteriaceae bacterium
AAATCGGTGCCCAGGCCAATCCGCCGTTAATTATCCATAGCCTGAACATCGAATTGATGCGGGAGCAGAACATAGATAAAATTAATGCCAAATACCTAGAGGTAGCATCGAAACTTCAAAATGCAGGGGCCAAAGCCATAGTGATCTGCGCGAATACACCCCATATGGTATATCCTTATGTGCAGCCAAAAATAGATATTCCCATATTACACATCGCCGATGCAACCGGAAAAGAAGCCTCCAAACTTGGTCTCAAAAAACTTGGCCTCTTGGGCAATAGACCAACGATGACCGGGCATTTTATCCAATCGCAATTGAAGGCCAACCACAGTCTGGAGACCATCATTCCCGAAGTAAAATTTATCGATTCTTGCCATCATTTTGTATCAGAAGAATTGACCCAAGGAAAATTTACGGATCGGGCCAAAGAATTCTTTTTAGATCAAATGGGGTTGTTGAAAGATAGCGGTGCAGAAGCCATTATCTTGGGCTGCACGGAACTGCCGATGCTCATATCCAAAACAGATTTTGACCTACCTTTATTGGCGACCACCCAACTACATGCAAAAATGGCCGCGGATTTTATCCTTTCCTGACAACATATGGTACATACATCATTATGTTTTAAACCATCTCTGTCCTATGTAACCAAAGTTACTGTAAATCCTATCAAAGTACCTTATTTTTGGATAGTTACCTAAAAAATCAAAAAATGAAATCACACCATCAAATTTTAATTATTGGCGGGGGTACGGCAGGAATCATGACCGCGGCCCAATTATTACGGAAGAACAAAGGGCTGGACATCGGTCTTATCGAACCTGCTGAAACGCATTATTATCAACCTGCTTGGACCTTGGTGGGTGCAGGGACCTATGATTTTGAAAAGACCGCCAGGCCAATGGCCGAAATCATGCCCAAAGGTATAACTTGGATAAAAGATTATGCATCGGGTTTCGATCCAAAAAACAATTCCGTTTCCACTAAAACCAAGGGTACGATTACCTACGATTATTTGGTAGTGGCTCCCGGTCTGGTGATGGATACTTCACTGATCGAAGGGCTTACCGATGCCATTGACAAAGGCGTGGTCTGTAGCAATTATACCGATCCCAAACACACTTGGGAGGTCATCAAAAACTTCGAGGGCGGCAATGCCGTTTTTACCCAACCAACAACTCCGATCAAATGTGGGGGTGCCCCTCAAAAAACTGCGTATCTGGCTGCCGATTATTTTAGAAAACATGGGTTGGCCAATAAAACCAATGTAATATTTGCAACTCCCGGTTCAGTTATCTTTGGGGTCAAAGAAATAAAGGCAACCTTGATGAAGGTCCTTGATCGCTATGGCATTCACTTTAAACCCTTCTATGCCCCTTTCAAGATAGATGCGGATAAAAAGATTATATATTTCAAGAATACTGCAAAGCGTGAAAACCAAGATGCCATTACAGTGGATAATTCCCTGGGTGAAAAAATGTTGGGTGATGCCATCATTGGGATTCCGTTCGATATGCTGCACTTGGCACCGCCACAGACCGCGCCAAAATTTGTGAAGGAATCTGTGCTCGTGAACGATGCCGGATGGTTGGATGTAGACCACCACTCGATGCAGCATAACAAATACACTAATATTTTTGGGTTGGGCGATGTAGCGGCCCTGCCAACTGCAAAAACAGGTGCGGCCATTAGGAAACAAGTACCTGTGGTCGTTGATAACCTCATGCTGTTGTTGAAACATCAGGAGGCTACCAACAAATCGTATGACGGATATTCTTCCTGTCCTTTGGTTACCGGGTATGGCAAAATGGTGCTGGGGGAATTCGATTACCAAAATAATTTTACACCAGATCCCAAATTAAAGCGCATGCTGGTCTTTGATAGTTCCAAAGAGCATTGGCGGCTATGGTTCCTTAAAAAATATATCCTCCCGTATTTGTATTGGAACAAAATGATGAAGGGAGAAAATGTTTAGCATAGCGGGTATCTTTTCATTTCCCAGCTGAAAAATTTGACCTCTATTGTTTCGGAACCCAAATAGGCAACAATAACGGCCGAATATAAATTACCGTTATGATATGATTTTTTGATAATTTGTTTTTTTATTTCCTATTGTACCATTTCAAATACTGCTCGGCCCTCAAAGTGAGAAGTCAAAATATGCTAATGATTAGAATCTTAAAGCGCATAAAACCGAATCGTGCCCCATTAATGTAAAGGACACATTCCAACCACAAGTAACTGAATTTCCACTGTTCAGCCTGATAAAACATGTATCTTTATTTCAAATCCAAATGCTATGATCGTTCACCATTTTGAAAAAGGAAACTCACTTTTAAATCAGTTTATAGCTGAAATCAGGGATGTTGAAATTCAAAAAGACCCCATGCGCTTCAGACGGAATATTGAACGTATCGGGGAAATTTTAGGGTACGAGATGAGCAAGACCCTGAACTATCTTAAAAAAACGGTCCAAACCCCTTTAGGCACCAAAGAAATATCATTGCCCAATGATGATTTGGTCCTCTGTTCCGTTTTGCGCGCGGGACTTCCGCTGCACCAAGGGCTTCTCAATTATTTTGATGGGGCAGAAAATGCATTTATTTCAGCCTATCGCCACCATCGGGGCGAAGAGGACGCCTTTGAGGTCATCGTTAAATATTTTGCCGCGCCTTCCCTGCAAAACAAGACCCTAGTGCTAACCGACCCTATGTTGGCCACCGGAAAAACTTTGGAAAATGTGTTAAAGGCATTACAAGAACACGGCCGGCCCAAACAAATCCACATTATCTCAGTAATTGGCTCCAAAAGTGGTATCGATCATATTAAAAAAGTATTTCCAGAAAGCACCCATTTATGGATCGCCGCCATAGACGAAGAACTCAGCAGCAAGGGCTATATCATTCCAGGACTTGGTGATGCCGGAGATTTGGCGTTTGGGGTCAAATTATAATGTAGTGGTATCAGCTTCCTAATTCCCCTACCTATGTTAGCCCTTCCTTTTTTTGGACGCCCCTTTCGATGGAATGCGTAAAGATCAAAAAGTATAGCACGATGATCAGTGTCAGGCCCGCTGTTAGCATAAATGCGGTTTTTGCACCATATTGGTACCACACCAAACCCGCCAAACTACTGGCCATCAAGGTACAAATACT
>JBBKWR010000114.1:0-5372 GCA_037969055.1 Flavobacteriaceae bacterium
GGATCTGTTCCCACTGTAATTTTGCCGCCCATAGCATGAAATTTCAATATTCGTTTCATTTCTTTTTTAAAGCTTATCAAGCCAAGAGAATCTCTTTTTGTATTGATTGACTGATCATAGATCGTTCGCATCTGTTCTAACAAATAGGGGGCGAGTGCAACATCTCCTCCACCGGGAATAACCTCTCTAGCTGTAAAAGGCTCAAAAACGGTTGGTGTATAAGTCAAGGTCACATTTTTTTCGATAAGCAATCTCATTAGAGCTATTAAATCTGCATCGTTATCATTGAGCTCGGTTAGGGATTGTCCGCCAGAAACGCATTGATTTTCTTGTTTGTCAGCAACAAAATCAGTAGCAGCCATAAAGCTATGCTCCAAATTGTCAATCCCCAATTCAGCAGCTTCACGGTAGGTTATGGAACATAAATGTCCAGTAACTTTAATATTTTTGGCGTGGGAAATTTTGATAATCTCACTTAAATCAACTTTAGAAATGTTGTTATAAACTTTTACGGAAGTAATGCCTTTATCGAACCAGTAGTTCAACCAATTTTCAATGTTTTCATTTCCATAAAGCGATTGCAGTTGAGGAATAAATCCTACTCGCTCTATGTGAGGAGTCGAAACATCTATAGTTGGCCCTACCGATCTTCCTTGATCAATTAAATTCTTTACGTTCAAATCTGCATTGGCCTCTATACTCCCAGCAGTTCGCATAGTGGTTACACCACCTGCTAAATACATTTGTGGAAAGGAATTGGTCATATGGGTTCCCTTATATTGGTTGTCAAACGGTTTTCCGTAAAATAGATGTTCATGCATCATTATTAATCCTGGAATAATTGTTTTTCCTGTGGCATCGATAATTTTTGCATTTTCAGGAAGAATTATATCTCCTGTATTTCCAATTGCAGAAATCTCATTATTATGTAATAAAATATCTTGATTGTATTTTACAGCTCCTCCGGTACCATCAATTACAGTTACATTTTTAAATGCCAAAATTGAATCTTGTATTTCAATAAACGCAGTTACTTGTTTTGAAAGCGCTTGCCCATAGCTTATTTGATGAAATATCAAAAGCAATACTGTTACTAAAATAAGTTTGGATTCTTTCATTTTGTTGTTTTCAAATTATGTCTAACGTTAAATTGAATGAGTACTGGCAGGCAGCGTGCCAGTTTCCTGTCAAATTGCGATTTATTTTGAGCGGACTGCAAACCTTGATATTAAGCACTTCCCCTGGCATTACTTATACACCCTGTAAGCGGCATTATTTTATTTAGGAATTATCGTATATACAGTGTTGTGCGTTCAAGCTTATTAATTTGTAATATAAAATTATTCCAACTCCTAATGTTGAAGAACTTATCTTATAAAAGATATAGAAAGATTTTTAATCTGCGGGCAAATTCATCTTTTTCAAGAATGCTTTATGCCGTGGATCACCCTCAAGTTTTTTTAATAAAGGATCACCTTTCAGCCATATAAGCCAGCTGTCTTTTCTTGTATAAGCTTTTTCAAGCCATTCAAAAGCTTTATCCTTTTCTCCACGAAAAGCATAAATTTCGGCAATCAGATAGGCCCAATCATTTTGATAATTGACGATATAATTCCTCAACTCATCATCGGCTTCTTTCTTGCGTCCCAGAGCATGGTAGGCCAAGGCTAACCCAAATCGCTTAAAAACCTCTATGTTTTCAAGCTGCATCTCAGCAAGGGCCAATTCAGGCTTACCCTGCAACAGATAGATTCTTCCCAAGTACATATGTGCCCGCTGAAATTGTGGGTTAAGTTCCAATGCTTTTTTGTATGAAACAATAGCTTCTTCAAAGCGATTGGTATAAGTCATGTATGCACCTTGATCGCTATAATAAATAGGTTTTAACGGGTCTAATTCCAAAGCCTGTTTGATAAAATGAATAGCCTTATCCAAGTGACCTAATGTTAAAGCCAAGGCTCCTAAGTTAATTAGCACATTAGTATTTCCAGGCTCCAGACTAAGGGCCTTCTGAAAAGTAGTTTCGGCTCCAGTCCAATCAAAATCGTGGTAATATTTATCACCGCCCAACACCGAATATCCATCGGCCAGATTATTGTCCAATGCTATGGCTTTTTCGGCAGCTTTTTGTGATTTTTCATAACCTTCATTTTGCTTTATATAATTCTGCCAGGCCTGTCTTGAATAACTTCTTGAAATTCCAACCCAAACCCTTGCATCAAGCGAGTCGATAGCCAAAGCTTGTAAGTAAAGATCAAGGGCTTTAGCTACGTTTTCTCTATCCAGTTTATCAAAAAAATAATTTCCTTGCAGTATAAGATTATATGCTTCTATATTTCCGGTACTGGAACCTTTAGCTGAAGGAAGTTCCAAAAGTTTAAGCTTTAGCTGCTGTACAACAGACTTTGCTATTTCATCCTGTAATTGAAAAATTCCTTTTAGGTCGCGGTCATAGATCTCACTCCACAAATTAGATCCGTCAGTGGCCCGTATTAATTGAGCTGTTATTCGAATATTATTTCCTTCTTTGCGTACGCTGCCCTCCAGTATATGTGTTACACCCAATTTTTCCGCAATGCTTCGCAGATCTTCATTTTTGCCTTTGAATGAAAAAGAAGAGGTACGGCCAATCACTTTTAGCTCTGGGATCTTGGCCAAAAGGTTCAGTAATTCTTCACTCAGTCCATCAGAGAAATATTCCTGGTCTTTTCCTGCACTCATATCAACAAAGGGGAGTACGGCAATTGATTTGGCGGCGGCCGAATCATTTTTAACCAATAAATTTTTATAGATAATAAAAACTGCTGCAATTATCAAGATGAATGAAAAAGCGGCAATTAAATTTCGTTTCTGAAAATTTTTCTTCTTCAGTTTTCCTTCCATCATTTTTCGTTGGGGCACCAAGAGTCCTTCATTAGTCAGCGCAAATACTTCCATTGATTTGTCCACATTCTTAAAATCAAAATGACCCAGTGATTTAGTAGATATGGAATTATTGTTCTTTATTTTATTATGAACTTCTTCGGAAATAAGAATGGAATTCTCCAACCCCAGTGACTGAACCCTTGACGCCACATTTACTCCGTCACCCAATACTTTTTCATTTTCAAAAAAAACTTCGCCGATATGTAAGCCAATGCGAAGCAGCACGACAGGTTCTGTTCTCAATTCTTTTTGCACTGCTAAAGAACAATTAACAGCATCGGTTGTGCTGGAAAAAATGCAAAGACTTCCATCTCCATAATAATTTAATACCTGTCCATTAAATTGAGTGACCAACTTTTCCAGTGTGGTATTATAATGCTTGATAACCGCCACTGACTTTTGCTCATCTGCTTGCATCATAGCCGTGTACCCGACAATATCGGTAAACATGATGGCGGCGAGCTGACGAGATTGAGGCATTGAGTTTATTAATATTTATTTAAGTAATTTATTGTTGATCGATGTTGCAAATAACATTACGCACAACGGGAGTCTGTCTAAAAACCCTTCCGGATGTATTAAATTTCAGTTGAAAATAATCCTTTTTCCTGATAAGTGTTCCAGTATGTCGGTTTTAAGATCAGGGACCGTTATTTGATCAAAAAGCTCTAGTATGTTTCCAAGTACTCCTAGGACAGGTAGAACGACTTGGTATATTAGCCGGAATGTCGATTTCCCGATCAGGTTCATGATCCGTTTCAGGTTGTAGGCGATAAAGATCAGCCCCACATCGGCCGATGCCCTTGCCTTGGTCCTTTTGGTCATCAAGTGATCGAACCCCCATTGTCTCTTTATGGTACCGAAGGGATGCTCCACGATGGCCTGTCTTTTCCTGTACAGGTCCTGGTTTTGTGCCACTCGCCGTGCATTGCCCTCCATATTTTCCTTGAACTCGCTCCGCTGGATGATCTTCCCGTTCTGTTTTGCGGTCGTGCATAGCTCCCGTACGGGACAGCCCTTGCAGGCGGTCGTTTTATATTGTTTGAAATAATAGTTGCGCCCTTTGTAACGGCTACCGTTGCTTTTCAGGATATGCCCCTGCGGACAGGTATAGGTATCTCCCTTTTTGTCATAGGCAAAATGTTCCGCATTGTACGCCGGGTCCGGTGCCTGTGATGCCCTCCCGATGCCCGGAACGGCCACCAAGGTGGATATGCCCAGGTCGTCGGCCATCTTGAACTCGCTCCCGGTATGGTATCCCTTGTCGTAGAGCGCGGTAAAGCCGTTGGTGCCCAGAATGGTCTTGGCCCGCCGCAGCATGTTCCCCATGGCCTTGGTGTCGTTGTTCCCGGTCACCTTGTAGTCGATGGGGATGCAATGTTTCGAGTCCACGGTGGACTGTAGGTTATAGGCCACCTCGGTTATGTTGTTGCGCACTATCATGTGGCGGCTCTCGGGGTCGGAGGTGGAGATCTGTTCCTGTCCGGATTTCCTGAGCTCGCGTTCCAGTTTCCTGTAACCTTCCCTTCTTTTGCGGTGCCCGTCCATATCGTCCTTTATACTGTCCATGTCCCCATCGCCCCTTTCGAGCTGCCCTTGGTACTCTTCCAGTTTTTTGTCGATATAGGCGATATGGCGGTCTATCTTCTTTTGGTTGAAATTGTTCTTCTTGCTGTTCTGGGCACGCAGTTTGGTACTGTCCCCTGCGATCAACGTGGCACCGATAAGGCCGAAGTTGCGGGCGATCTCGACGGTGGCACGGAAGACCCTTTTAATGGCCTTGGGGTTGTCCTTCCTGAAATTGCTTATGGTGTTGTGGTCGGGGGCAAGGCTCTCGAGCAGCCACATTACCTCGATATTGCGCCTACACTCCTTTTCTAGCTGCCTGCTGGAGCGTACCTTGTTCATGTAGCCGTAGATATAGAGCTTGAGCAAAGTGGCGGGACGGTATCCCGGCCTGCCGTTTTCAGGGAAATGCACCTTGAACCCCAGCTTTTCCATATCAAGGCCGTTCACGAACGCATCCACGGCCCTTACGGTATTTTCGTTTTCTATGGCGTCTTCCAGGGATATCGGAAAGAGGGAGGACTGCCTACGGTCTTTTCCTTCAATGTACTTCATATCCTTAAATTACGATCCAAGGGAGAGAAAGTCAAGATCGTGGCCAAAAAGTAATCAACAGGGTTATCAAGTATGGGGAAGTTTTTAGACAGTCTGACGGTTTTGTATAACGAAAGTGGCGACTGGAGGCGCGCGTTCGGCTAGAATACCTACCGAAGCTTTAGCTAAGTTAGAGTGGAAGCGTCAGCGTGCGTTTCGGAGCAATGGCAAAGCCGCTTTTTCGTTTTTGTCAGATTAAAGATATGGTTTATTTAGGTTGCTAAATATTCAAATCAGATAAAGCCAGCCATTTTGTTATACGGTGTTGTGAGTAGTTATTCAGAGAT
>JBBKWR010000115.1:0-2678 GCA_037969055.1 Flavobacteriaceae bacterium
AGTCCAGTTAAAAGTTCTTTTATAAATTCCTGTTTGGTCATGTCTGGTCTAAGCGCATAATTGGTCATCTTTTGATGGCCCAAGGTATCGGAGGTCTCCTTGCTCATTTTTTTGCCACAGGCAGAACCGGCGCCATGGTTTGGATAGACGATCAAATTATCGCTGAGCGGCATGATTTTGTTTCGAAGCGAGTCAAAAAGATGGCCGGCAAGTTTTTCCTCGGTAAGTTCTGAGATCACGTGTTGTGCCAAATCAGGTCTGCCCACATCTCCAATAAACAGGGTATCCCCTGTGATGATTCCGTGTTCCTTGCCATCCGTATCGATGAGGAGGTAGGTACTGCTTTCCATAGTATGGCCAGGGGTGTGTAGTACCTTGATTTTATAATCTCCCAATTCAAAAATTTGATTGTCTTCAGCAATAATAGCTTCGTAGCTCGGTTTGGCGGTTGGTCCGAATACGATTTTCGCGCCGGTCTTTTTCTGTAGGTCCAGATGTCCGCTTACAAAATCGGCATGAAAGTGGGTCTCGAAAACATATTTGATTTTGGCGTTGTCTTTTTTAGCGCGATCAATGTAAGGTTGTACCTCGCGAAGTGGGTCAAAAATGGCGGCCTCACCTTTACTTTCCAAGTAATAGGCCGCATGAGCCAGACATCCCGTATAAATTTGTTCTATTTTCATCTTGTTTAATATTTTTAATTAATACATCGAAATTAGGGATGTCAAACAAACGCCACAGTAACTTAGGTTACAAAACTCATTTTTTTTCAATAAAAAAAAACTGATGTAGATCAGCCTTCTAATTTTTTATACTAAAAAAGCTCCTTGTAGATGATATAGATTCCCATGATCAATACAAACCAACCAAAGTATTTCTTAAGTTTGCTCCCCTCGATAAATTTAGTAAGCCAAATTCCTATCAAAATACCTACCACCGACAGGGCCGTAAAGCTTAAAAGAAAATTCCAATCGATTTCAAGATTTTCAACATCACCAATAAATCCTATCAAAGATTTAATCGCGATGATCAGCAAAGAAGTGGCCACGGCCTTTTTCATGGGCAGCTTCGCCAACATTACCAGTGCAGGGATGATCAAGAATCCCCCGCCCGCACCAACGATGCCGGTTAACAGGCCGACCACAATACCTTCTATGACTATAAGAGGATAATTGTACTCGATCGTAGCGTTTTCATCATCACAATTTTTGCATTTTCCACGGATCATGGAAACCGAGGCGAGCAACATGATGATGGCAAAAAACACCATGATCCCCATATCCTTTGTCACCAAAAGATCTCCGATACTGAAGAGTTCATCCGGGATTGCGGGAACAATAAACTTTCTTGTAGCATAAACCGCAATGAACGCAGGAATTGAAAATACGATCGCGGTCCTAAAATCTACTAATCCTTTTCTAATGTTTTGTATCGCGCCCATCAAGGAAGAAACCCCGACCACGAAGAGGGAATAGGCTGTGGCGGTTACCGGGTTGATTAAGAGAAGATATACCAACACGGGAACCGTAAGGATAGAGCCTCCCCCGCCAATGAGTCCTAAGACAACCCCAATGAGCAAGGCCCCAACATATCCCAAAATATCAATGAATCCCATAACCACTTCTTATTTGTTGTTTATGGCGTCAAAAGTAGTCTGGTAAAAAATCCTGGGCAGTAACAATGGTTACATTGGCATCAAAGATCGATGGTTTTGATAAAATTTCTGTGAAGTTGAATTTTGCCCATATTTTCCAATTTTTTGAGCAGACGGGAAACCACGACCCGGGAAGTATGTAGGTCATAGGCAATTTCTTGGTGGGTATTATGAACGATATCATCTTTGGTAACCCTGGTCTTATCGGATAGGTATTTCAGCAACCGTTCGTCCATATTCATAAATGCAATGCTATCTACGGTTTCCAATAACTCATTGAGCCTTGAATGATAACTTGCGAGAACAAAATTTCTCCAACTTTTGTATTTGGCCAGCCATTCTTCCATTTTTTGGATTGGAATCATTATCAGTTGGGCGTCGGTTTCGGCAATGGCCCGGATCTCACTTTGGCTTTGTCCCATGCAACAACTTAAGGTCATGGCGCAGGTATCCCCATTTTCCAAAAAATAAAGCAATAGTTCATCACCGTATAGATCCTCTCTTAATATCTTGATAACCCCTGATACCAAAAGGGGCATCGCTTTAATATAGTCTCCAATTTCCATCAGTTTTTGACCTTCGGAAATCTCAATGAATGTTCCAACTTGATTGATTTCCTGTAATAGGGGTTCCTCGAATATATTACCGTAGTTTACCGAAAGTTCGTTGATCATAAATGCTTTACTGAAGATTTAAGAAGTATAAATTCACTGATATTGCTCATGTCAATAGCACCAATAAGTTTTTTTTCTAAAGTCACGGGAAAGAAATTCCGCTTCTCCTTGCCAATCAATGCCAACACATTTTCAATCTCATCTGAGGCATCGATCGTTTTGAAATCTTCGTGCATAATTTCCTTGACCAGCAAGGTAGGATTAGCGGCATTTTTAATGATATCCTTTTGATAAACAATTCCGATAATTTCATTTTCCTCGGTCACCACAAAATCTTTTTCCGAACTGGCCAATAAGGTATCAATGGCTTTCTGTACCGTGTCTCCCGGATGCAATAATGTAATATATTG
>JBBKWR010000116.1:0-4685 GCA_037969055.1 Flavobacteriaceae bacterium
TCCATGGTCCTCGGTTGTAAAACAGTAAAGAATGCCAACAAAACCCAAAAGGGGGCCGTTATTGGCGCGACCGGGGGTGCTGTCATTGGTGGCGTCATTGGCAATAATGTAGGCAAGGGAAACAACACCGCTATTGGTGCAATCATTGGTGCCGTCGTTGGCGGGGCTGCTGGAGGTTACATTGGTAACCGAATGGACAAACAGGCCGAACGTATTGAGGAAGAAATTCCAGGAGCTGAAGTGACGCGCGTAGGTGAGGGCATCAATGTGACATTCACCGAGGACGCAGGGGTGTATTTTGACACCAATAAATCGGCCGTAAAAGGAACTTCTGCCACTACCTTGGATAAATTGGCAGGCATCTTTCAAGAGTACCCTAAAACATTTATCTTGGTGGAAGGACATACCGATAGTGCCGGTCCGGACGACTACAATATGAATTTGTCCCAACAGCGCGGGGAATCTGTGACTAAATATTTGGTGGCTAAAGGCATTAGCCCAGGGCGGTTTACGACAAAATGGTATGGGGAAAGTCAACCCAAAGCAGACAATGCCACTGCAGAGGGCAAGGCCAAAAATCGACGGGTGGAACTCGCGATCATGGCGAACGATGAATTGAAACAGGAAGCCAAGCAAAATACAGGAGGACAGTAACTGTCACCAAGCAAAATCCCGACTCAATTGTCGGGATTTTTTTGTTTTATGTAGTATCTTCACTTGGATGAATTGCTATGATATTATAATCGTCGGAGGCGGACTTGCCGGGCTGACCGCCTCGTTGCATTTGGCCCAAGAAGGACTTTCTATATGCCTTTTCGAAAAGGAGGCCTATCCCCATCATAAAGTCTGTGGTGAATATGTATCCAATGAAATTATTCCCTATTTGGAAAAGCTTGGTGTTTTTGTTGAGACCGTTTCCCCGGTCGAGATTGATACCTTGCAATTAAGCACTATCAATGGGCAGTGCGTTGAACTACCATTACCCTTGGGCGGTAAAGGAATCAGTCGTTATGCCTTTGACACCCTTTTATTCAGAAGGGCGAAGTCCCTTGGGGTACATTTTGAATTTCAGACGGTAAAATCGATTTCGTTTGGGAATGATGGGTTTAAGGTTGTTGCCAATGAGGGGGAACCCTATAGTGCCAAGATCGTTCTGGGCGCTTATGGGAAGCGGGATAATCTTGACAAAATGCTGCATCGGGAGTTTATCCGCAACAAGTCTGAATGGTTGGCGGTAAAATCACATTACACGCTGCCTTCATTCCCCGATAATTTGGTCGCCCTTCACAATTTTGATGGGGGCTATGGGGGACTTTCCAAAACTGAAAGCGGGGCTATCAATTTTTGCTATCTCACATCCTATGGATCTTTTAAAAAATACGGTGATATTGGGCGCTTCAACCAAATAGTTGTTTCGAAGAATCCTTTTTTAGATCGTTTCTTGAAACAGGCGGCACCTGTTTTTGAGGAACCTTTGACCATTGCCCAAGTGTCCTTTGAACCAAAGCAATCGGTAGAGGACCACGTATTGATGTGCGGCGATGCGGCTGGGTTGATCCACCCCCTCTGCGGGAATGGCATGGCAATGGCGATCCATAGCGCCAAGATTGCTGCTGAGCTCGTGGCTTCATATTTCAGAGTGGCCGGTTTTGGCCGTGGACACTTGGAACAGCAATATCAAAAGGAATGGAAACGAATTTTTGGTCGTAGGCTGCAAATGGGTAGGAACTTACAAGCGGTATTGTTGAGTCCAACTTTATCGCGCTATGCCATGGCCAGTGTTTCCAAATCCTCTTGGCTGTTGCAAAAACTGGTGGAACAGACCCATGGAAAACCCATAGCATGTTAACGGCATTTGTGAACAGAAGCACCGAAACCGAATACCTTGATAACTTTCAAGGGGATCGACCGGCATTAAAACAGGTGTTGGACGATATCAATAATGTAAACCGTTTGCTTGGGGGAAACCAAATCACGATACGGGCGGTCGCAAAGTTAATAAGAGCGCATCCTAAGAAACACTATACCTTAATCGATGTGGGTTGTGCAGACGGCTCGATGCTGAGGTCCCTGGCCAAATATACCCGTAAAATGGAACTCCAGGTCGATCTTATCGGCATAGATCTGAATACGGACGCCCTTACCATCGCCAAAGAAGCCTCCAAGGGATTTCCCGAGATCCACTATCTCGAGCGGGATATAATGCAATTAGGGGGGGTAGATCTGGAATGTGATATTCTCATTAGCACTTTGACCGCCCATCATTTTACCGATGCCGATCTGTTGGTATTATTACAACAATTTGTACGCTTGGCCGCTATTGGGGTCGTGGTTAACGATTTGCACCGCAGCAGATGGGCCTTTTATTTGTTCCAGCTCTTTAGCACTATTTTTGTAAAGACCGAAACAGCGAAAAAGGATGGCTTGACCTCCATCAGGAGAGGATTTAAGAAAAATGATTTAATAAGATTTTCCAAACAATTGCACAATATGCACCATTTCATCCAATGGAAGTGGGCCTTCAGATATGTATGGATTATGCAACCGATTCGAACAAGAGCCTTATGAACGATGTACATATAGTAAAGGTGGCCAAGCAATTGCCTGCATACCATAGGAAAACCAAGGAGATCCTCCCATTCGTGGAATTATGGCTGGGGGAGCAAGCGCCGCGTTTTCGTCGAAAGGTCTTAAAAATATTCGAAGGGGCCGAAGTAGACATGCGCTATAGCATCATGAATCCAGAAGAGGTGTTCACCTCCACTTCTTTCGAAGATAAGAACAATATTTACGTACGTGAAGTCAAGAAGTTGGGCACATCCGTCTTGAAGAAAGCGCTGCAAGGAACCGACTGGCAATCGGATTCCTTGGATTATATCATCACGGTAAGCTGTACGGGCATTATGATACCCTCTCTGGACGCTTACCTGATCAATGAATTGGGTTTAAGGGCCGATGTGGTGAGGCTTCCAGTGACCGAAATGGGCTGTGCTGCGGGTATTTCGGCATTGATCTACGCGCATAACTTTCTGCGATCAAACCCAGGAAAAAGGGCCGCGATCGTTGCCGTTGAGAGTCCAACAGCGACCTTTCAGCTCAATGATTATTCCATGGCCAATATGGTAAGCGCGGCCATTTTTGGAGATGGGGCAGCGTGTGTATTGCTCTCTTCTGAAGCAATTGCAATCGGACCCAAAATCTTAGGGGGAGAAATGTACCACTTTCCCGATTCAACCCAGCTCATGGGATTTGATCTTACCAATATGGGACTTAAAATGATATTGGACCCAGAGGTTCCCAATGCCATTTCCCAACATTTTCCCGACATTGTACATCCATTTTTGGCGCGACATGGCACCTCCATCGATGCGGTAGGCCATTTGGTCTTTCATCCGGGAGGTAAAAAGATCGTACAAACCGTGGAAACGCTTTTTGGGAAATTGGGCAAAAATATTGACGACACCCGTGAAGTGTTGCGCTTATATGGAAACATGAGCAGTGCCACGGTATTATATGTACTGGAACGATTTATGGAAAAGGAAATCAAATCGGGAGAACAAGGGTTGATGCTCAGTTTTGGCCCGGGATTTTCCGCACAAAGTGTTTTATTGGAATGGTAAAGATGAAGTCAAAAAGTACGGACATAGCTTCGAAAATGAAACGGCAAGGGACCGCCCTAATTCTTGGGGGTAGTAGTGGGCTGGGTCTGGCCAGCGCCAAGAAATTAGCCCGACATGGCTATGATATCATCATTATTCATAGGGATAAAAGAACTGATATACTGGATATTAACAAACATTTTAAAGATATTACTTTAAGTGGCGTTCGGCTGCAAAGCCATAACTTGGATGCAGGGAATCCCGAGAAAAGGGCAGAAGCTTTGGCCAACATTGGTAAGTTTTTGGCTCCTGGTCAACGCATAAACGTAATTGTGCATAGTATCGCCAAAGGAAGTTTAAAATCCATGAACGCTAAGGGAGCAGATGCCTTGGGACATCAAGATTTTAGTATTACCATGAACCTGATGGCCTTGAGTCTCTATGATTGGACGAAGGACCTGCTCGAAAAAGACTTATTCGCCGCGGACACGAGAATCATCTCCTTCACCAGTGAGGGCAATACCAAAGCGCTATCGGGATATGCGGCGGTTTCGGCCGCAAAGGTAACTTTGGAGGCCATTACCCGGAGCATGGCATTGGAGTTCGCTCCTTTGGGCATCAAGGCCAACTGCGTCCAAGCGGGGGTGACCGAGACCCAAGCCTTTTCGATGATCCCTGGAAGTGAAAAAATAAAGCAGGACGCGCTTAAACGAAATCCCAATGGCAGGTTGACGACTCCAGAAGATGTGGCCAATGTTGTCTATTTATTGACAACCGAAGAAGCAAAATGGATCACGGGAACCATAATCAAGGTAGATGGTGGGGAGAGCCTCCGGTAAGCAGGTCATGCGTTAAGCGTGAATCGTTAATAGTAGATAGCGAAGTGGTCAAGAAAAAAGATTGTAAATCTAATTTAAGAAACTTGAAACTTGAAACTTGAAACCTGAAACCTGAAACTTGAAACTTGAAACTTAAAAATTGAATGGAATTTTCGAACATCATAGCGCGACTCCCATATGCCAAGCCCTTTCTTTTTGTGGACGAGTTGTTGCAGGTTGATGCGCAGGGCACAAGGGGTACTTTCAT
>JBBKWR010000117.1:0-3059 GCA_037969055.1 Flavobacteriaceae bacterium
GGCCTGGACCAGATCAGTTACGGTCTCATCATGCAAGAAATTGAAAGGGGCGACAGTGGGGTACGTTCTACGGCCTCTGTTCAATCCTCCTTGGTCATGTACCCGATTTATACCTATGGTAACGAAGCGCAACGTAAAAAATATTTACCAAAATTGGCTACTGGCGAATGGATGGGCTGCTTTGGGTTAACAGAACCCAATCACGGATCCAATCCTAGCGGAATGGAGACCAAGTACAAAGATATGGGCGACCATTACCTCTTGAATGGGGCTAAACTTTGGATATCGAATTCCCCATTTGCCGATATTGCCGTCGTTTGGGCCAAAAATGAGGAAGGCCGTATACACGGACTCATTGTAGAACGTGGTACGGAAGGTTTTTCAACCCCGGAGACCCATAACAAATGGTCATTGCGCGCTTCCGCCACTGGCGAATTGATCTTTGATAACGTAAAAATTCCCAAAGAAAATCTATTGCCAAAAAAAAGTGGCTTGGGGGCTCCCCTGGGTTGTTTGGAT
Source organism: Flavobacteriaceae bacterium (assembly GCA_037969055.1). Taxonomy (GTDB): domain Bacteria; phylum Bacteroidota; class Bacteroidia; order Flavobacteriales; family Flavobacteriaceae; genus Pelagihabitans. Next base: position 520 of record JBBKWR010000117.1, read on the forward strand.
TCTGCTAGGTATGGTATTTCATGGGGCGCCATTGGGGCGGCCATGGATTGCTATGATACTGCGCTGAGATATGCCAAAGAGCGGGTACAATTTGGAAAGCCCATTGCCGCCTTCCAATTGCAACAAAAAAAATTGGCCGAAATGATCACAGAGATCACCAAGGCACAACTGCTGGCATTTCGACTGGGCCAACTGAAAAATGAAGGCCGGGCCACCACGGCACAGATCTCCATGGCCAAAAGAAACAATGTTGACATGGCCATAAAAATAGCCCGTGAAGCACGGCAGATCTTAGGCGCTATGGGGATTACCGGCGAGTATAGCATCATGCGGCATATGATGAACTTGGAAAGTGTGATCACCTATGAAGGCACCCACGATATTCATCTCTTGATCACCGGTGCTGATATTACCGGCTTGCCAGCTTTTCAATAAATAGATCGTTCCACTTTATTTTTGATGGGAGGAATGGTATGGAGGTATTCATAGATGGCACCAGCTTCTGAATCACTCAGCAAAGGATAGGGCATCATGGGATAGGTCAGGGCATTTTGCCCATCTACTATCCCTGATTTCACGGCTTTGATAAATTGCGCCTTCGTCCAACCCCCAATCCCCGTTTCGGTATCAGGTGTTAAATTGGGGGTTACCTTCACCCTTCCTTCAAGATCGAGTAATTGATTTCCGCCGCCAAAATACCCCGCACTAAGGGTTGGGTTTAAATAATCGACCGTTTTAAAGTCTGCAGAGTGGCATGAAAAACAATCCAGGTTATGGGCGAGATATTTGCCAAGTTCCAAGGTATTGGTAGTGTCGGGCATGGCAATCCTTGCTTCGGGCAATGGGAAAGGCTTCCAAACCACCCTGGCCAGCATTTTAGTTAAAAAAGAGGGTTTGCAGGGTATGTCCGGGGTCGGATTGGCCGCTACTTGCGGATCGTCGGAGCGTAAAAAGGAAATAATCGCATTAATATCCTCATCGGCCATGGTGGGTAATTTTGCCATATAAGGGGGGCTGTACTGCCCGTTCCTTTTGATGCCTGTCCGTAACAGATACATCAGTTCGGCATCCGTCCATTCGCCAATCCCATACGATTTGTCCTGTGTAATATTTTGTGAATGGATATCACCGAATTCAGCAGGTGCATCCAACATCTTTTTTCCCGTTAGCTTGCCGGTCTCCGGATTTTGATGGCACGTGGCACATAGCATATTGGCCAATTTTTTTCCGCGCGCCACGGAGGCAGGGGAACTGTTGACCTTATAGTCTATATTAACTACTTCATAGGTGGGAATGTCGTTGCTGCTGACATAGATAAATCCCACCAATGCAAATGCCACAATTACCAATAGTACTAGCCCGATAATCTTCAGTATTTTTTTCATCTTTCAATGTTTGGTTGTTATTAACGGGGGAAGTGGCCGTGGTAAATTTTGGAGGGGACTTTTGTACCTTAGACCGACCCTAAATTAGTTAAATATCAACCAATTAAAAAACAAAATATTTAATATAGCGGATTAGATATGGATGGACTATTCAGACGCGACTTTTCAAATGAAATTTAAAGGTCTAAATGTTACTTGAAGATCTAGTATTAAATGGGTAGAAATTAATGAACAAGCAGTAGATAGGAATTGGAAGTCGCAGTGTCCCTATCAATTACGTCCGTATTGCAAGACAAGTTCGTCATCTGCAATTTGAAGGTTATCCACAAAGGTGAGGGTAAGATCGGACCCGTCGATCATATATCTAAATTGTGCACTGTTCGATAAGCTGATCAAATTGCCCTCCACGGAATAGGAACCGGAAGCATCGGTTAGAAACTTGGGGTCTGCTGAATTTTCTACGGTCAAATTACTACCGGTAAAGGTAATTTTGTGCACGCTAAAATCGCTGTTTTGATCAAATCCACAAAAGCATGAAGCATTGGTGAGCGTCCATTTGCCTTCCAAGCCAACATTGATCACCCCTTCGTTGTCCTTGGAGCAGGAAACCAATACAAGGGCCAATAGTAATATGGTGGTTATTCGGTTCATGGTAACGCGCTATGCTGCTTATTGATGAACGTCAAAATTCGTTCCGAAGTATAAAAAGTTACGAATTTTTTAGCCTACATATCAAAAAAACAGCATTTCACAACAAAATTCGCCTACTTCACATCATTATTTTCCCTTCTTGGAGATTCAGAGGTATGTTTACCATGTAATTAATTCAGACGTAAATTTTTTCATTTTCATATAGTGTTCTCGTAAAAGAGCCTTGATCGTAAGACGGGGCTCTTTTTAGTTTTGGTCCATTGTCCCTTCCCTATTATCCTGGGCCCTTCCCTGAAGTATCTTTGTGCTGGTCTTCATATCGGCATACCTTGGATCGGGAACATAATCTTGCTTGTACATTTTGACCACCTCAATGCTCAAAAATCCAAATTCGCTGACCACCTTGCCATAAAAACGATAAATGCCCCGGCCCCTAAAAAAATACTGGGCGGCCACGGGCGGGAAGAGCACGGTATCAAAAACCTCGCCCTGCTGGTCTACCAA
>JBBKWR010000118.1:0-16990 GCA_037969055.1 Flavobacteriaceae bacterium
GAGTTCCTCTCCTTGGGGTATTTTCTTATTGGAATAGTAAATTCCAGTAATTTGGATGGAGAAATCTTTTGGCAGGGTAAACTCGTTATTGACCTTGGCGTTCCAAGCGTTGTCTTTCGAATTATCAATAAAAAAAGGTCGCTCATAAGGAAACAATAGCGTTCCCTGATAGGCATCTATGGCATTTATATACCAATTAATACTGCCTGAAACCTTCCATACCTCAACAATATCCTGACTCAATAAAAGTTCAAATCCGGTATTGGTGGCACGCCCAGTATTTTGATAAATCTTGTTCACGATATCATAATCTGGGTTTGAATTATCAATGCTGAAGATGCGCATGTACTGATCTTTTATGATTCGATGGTAAGCTGCGGAATAAAGGGAACCTGAACCCCATGAATATTTATGGCCTATCTCGAAAGCATCAGTAAACTGAGGCCGCAGATAAGGATTGCCGATTTTTAATAATTCGGGATCGTCATATTTCGGAAAAACCCGCAATTCAGGTTCACCTGGGCGATCGATACGTCGGTTATAAAAGGCGGATAGTCTGTTTTCCTCATTAATTTTATAAGTAAATCGTATGCTAGGGAATAATTTAAAGTAATTGTATTTATCATTATTCGGATAGTAGGCATTGACGGGATCAAGATTATAGAATACATCGGTCTGTTCTGTCCTAACGCCGGCTTCTACATCAAATTTTTCAGCTTCCAACAGGTAGTTGACATAAGCTGCATATAGATTTTCTCCCCAATCGGAAAACGTTCCCAGATTCGGGTAAATGATAGAGTTATTTCCCGGTGTAATGGTATAATCAACTGGCAACCTGCGGATACGCAGTTTGGCACCCAATTCTACCCGCCCATTTTTTAAGGGCCGAACAAAGTCGGTTGAAATACTAGTTGTATTTTCTATCGCCCTAATGTTCGTCTTGTCACGCCCGATTCTTACCGAAGAGCTATCGTTCAACGAATAGGTCTCATCTTCCAATCCTTGGGTATATTGTGCGTTAACCGTTAGGGAACGTCCCGGTTGCGGAAAGCTATGTTTAAAGTTGGCGCCGAAATTTATAAATCTTGTTATTTCGGTCTCCCTCCAATTATAATAGCGATTTCTATTATTGTTGTTGAGATTGATGAATGCTACTTGTGCGGTATCGATATGCTTTTCCCTGTCGTATAAGGCTGAAAACGTTAAACTATTATTATCGTCCAAATTATAATCTATACCCGCATTGATGATCGATCTAAACTGCTTTCGGTTTTCTGGGACTTGGGAAATGATGTTCCGTCCATCATCATAATTCCGGGTAGTGAATTCATTATTGGGCAAGGCTTTTTGCAAAATAAACTCCGATTGAAGAAAATAATTAAGTTTCCCCTCTTTGTAATTGAAGTTGATGCTGGGAATCAATTTTGGATTGGCAGAAAAACTTCCAAGATCGGTTGGCGTATCGGGCTTTCTTTTACCCAACGCCCCTAGGCCAAATGACATCCCAACATCGCCATTAAAACCTGTTTGCTTTTCCTTTTTATAAATAATGTTTATGATGCCCGCAAAACCATTGGCATCATACTTGGCGGACGGGTTGTTGATAATCTCGACTTTTTCTATGTTGGAAGCGGGAATATTTGCCAATCCTTTTTGATTGCCAAATCCCGTCAGGCTACTCTGCTTTCCATCAATCAACACAACTACCTTATCACTGCCGCGCAGTATTATCTTACCCTCTTGATCAAAGGTTACGCCGGGCATCATCTTCATGGCATCGAGAACGGAGCCCCCAGATTGCGCTATATTATCGGTAAGGTTAAAGGTTTTTTTGCCCAAATCGGCACTGGTTACCGCCTGTTTTCCGATTACTTCGACCTCGGTCAGATTTTCGGTACTCGGTTCAAGCGCTATTTTTCCAAGATCAAAGATGCGATTCAATCCGCCTGCCACTAAGGTCTGTTCCAAGGAAAGGTATCCGATAAAGGAAAAATGTAATCTATACTTTCCTAAGGCAGCAACTTGCAACTCGAACCTACCGTTCTCATCGGAAATGGCGCCTGTCATTAGATCATTGTTTGTGAAATCATGCACGGCAACATTGGCAAAGGGTAGGACCTCCTTGCTTATACCATCGAATATTTGTCCGGTAACAATAATTTGTTCCTGCGAATGCGAAAATGAAACAATGCAAAAAAAATATACTAACAATAAAAAATCTCTCATTTTTTCAATAATATTTTTGGCAAAGGTACTTGAACAATAAATGGATGCATAATTAATATATTATCCTTAGGGATTAAGATCGGGGTAATTGAACAATGTAGTTTTATCTTTTAAAGTATACATATTCCTAGGCATTCATATGAATTTGATGCTAAAAATGTGTTTTTTTGATTCATATAATTAGGAGGGAGAGAAACCATAAAGGCCACATATCTTTTGAACAATAGCCAGGCCCAAACCAGTTGACTTTTCTTTATTTGATTCTCGATAAAATCTAGAGAAGAGGAGTTCAGGGCTGCGTAGTTTCGTTTTCCCGGAATTCTCCACCCTTAAGGTTTTCCCATCCAAGATTACTCGAACCGAACCGTTCACATCATTATGCTTGATTGCGTTAGACAGCAGGTTGTCGCACAAAACTTCGGCTAGGTACGGATCCATATTGATCGCTATTTGATGGCGGGGTATGAATTCGATTTCTACCGGAAATAGTTCATTGAAGTAGTCGATTCTTTTTTGGACCATCTGGTTGAGATTGAAAGTTTCTATTTCGACGAATTGCTGGTTCTCAATTCTGGTCAAAAGTGCGAGCCGCTTGTTCAGCTGGGTCAGTCTATGAATATCTTTTTGGATTGATGTCAACAGGGTATAATGACCTTCATTTAGGTCTTCACTATTGATTATGTTCTCTATTTTAGCCTGCATGATCGCCAAAGGGGTCTGCATTTCATGTGAGACATCCTCTGTATATTGTTTAAGGTTTTTATAATCAAAACGGACTTTGTCAGTCAGGGTGGTTATTTCGGTGTTGAGCTCAGTAAATTCAAGGATATCACTTTCTTCCAAAAAGATGGGCTTGTCGGAGGTCAACGAAAAGTGCTTCATCTGCTCCAAATTTTTAAAGAATGGATGCCAAAGCCTTACGTTGTAGGCCTTATTAAAATAGAAAAGAAACACAAAGACCACCAAGATGATGATAATATAGGAGACCACTACGGCAACCAATATATCCTCGGTTTCGACGATCAATGCGCGAACCGTTATTTTATAAATTTTATCATTTATTTTAGTATAGGATGTAAGTTCCCTAAAAGCCTCCAACTCATTTTGTGAAGGATCAAAAATCAAGGTGTCCTTTAATTTTTCAATTTGTAGGTCAATGACATTTTCCACTTCGACCATGGGAGGCAACTGCGATATATTTGAATTATTGACCATGGCACTTTCAATTCGGGCTTCTGTGGAATGTAGTTCCTCCTCGACGGCCTTTTGCAATATATTTCTAACATAAAAATAAAGGACAACGGTACTCACCACCATCAAGACCACGCTTGTCCAAAGAAAAGTCTTTGAAGTATTTTGGATTAGATGTACTTTTTTTTTCTTTCCTTTCATAGACTAATCCTCCATAAATTTATATCCGCTACCATAGGCGGTACGGATATATTTTGCACCGATATCTGTCAGTTTTTTACGCAGATTATTAATGTGTACATAGATAAAATCGAAATTATCTATTAAATCGCTATGGTCGCCCCACAAGTGCTCCGCGATCATCTCCTTTGAAAGTACCCTATCTTTATTGGTAACAAAAAACAAGAGTAGATCGTATTCTTTCCTGGTGAGGGAAATCGCTTTGTCCTCAATAAAGACCGTTTTGGATGTGGTGTCGATTTTTATTTCATTGAAGACGATTTTTTCATTACCACCAAACTTTCCCCTTCGCAATATCGCCTTTATCCTAGAGTTAAGTTCAGCCAAATGAAATGGTTTGGTCAAATAGTCATCGGCCCCCAGGTCGAGTCCTTCCAGCTTGTCCTCCAAAGAATTATTGGCGGAAATGATCAGAATTCCAGCACTTTTTTTTTCCTTCTTTAAAAATTTCAGGATGTCGAGCCCACTCCCAATATTCAGATTGATATCCAAAATAATGATATCGTAATCATATAAATCAACCTTATAAGCTGCATCATTATAATCAGACGCCAGCTCACAAATATTGCCATCCCGCTCCAAAAAGGTCGCAATGGAATGTTGCAATGAAATTTCATCCTCTGCAATGAGAATCTTCATTTTTGATGCTTGCTTTGAGGATAAAGTTATTCCTTAATTCTTAGCAAAAACTAAAGGAAGATGTGTTGGGCAAGAAAATTAGGCCAATCGCAAGGGCATCTCCCTCAATCTTTTCCCGGTCAACCTAAAAACTGCATTGGCCACTGCAGCCCCGATGGGCCCCAACGGTGGCTCCCCAACAGCGCCTGGCGTATCCGAGTTCTGAAGTAGAACTACATCGATTTCCTTTGGCGTATTTTTCATCAAAGCCATTTCATAAGGGCCATAAATGATTGGTTGAAGTTGCCCGTCTACGACGAACATTTGCTCAAACATCGAGGCACTCATGCCCATGATAATGGCTCCTTCGCATTGGGCCTTTACTTGATCTGGATTGATTACCAGGCCGGGATCTATAGCGCAGGTCACCTTGTGAACTTTGATCTTACCATCTTCAATAGATACTTCGGCAATCTGTGCACAAGGGGTATTGGCGTCTGTGGAACAGGCAAATCCCATGGCCATGTCATGCGACGCACCATCTTTGTAACCTGCCCGCTCCGCCACCGCCTTGATCACTTCTTTTAATCGTCGTCCTCGTTTATCATCTTGAATATGGGACAACCGGAACGCCACCGGATCTTTTCCACTTTCGATGGCCAATTCATCCATAAAGCTCTCGATGGCAAATGTATTGGCCATTAGGCCCAAACTGCGCCACCAACTCGTGGCAAATGGTAGTTTTACGCGCCACGAAATGGCTTGATAATTGGGGATGGCACCATAGTGGATCATGCCGCCGCGCCATGCCCCTAAATCTGCGCCCAGGATAGGCTCCACGATTCTTGGCAACATTGGAGATCCAAAGGCTACGTCCCCGCTCGAAACATTGTGTTCGATCGCTGCTATATGTCCGTCAGGTCCTAATTTTGCTTTTAAAATATGGTGGGTCGGGGGTCGAAACGTATCGTTTTGAAACTCTTCTTGGCGATCAAAAAAACATTTGACGGGCTTGCCCACCGCCTTGGATAGTACTGCTGCTTGTATTCCATTAGGGGTATGTAGGCGGCGTCCAAAGCCTCCTCCCAAAAAAGTCGGGATGATATTTACTTGTTTTGCGTCAAAATTCAATCTTTTTGCAATCTCTGACCTCGTGATTGAGACTACTTGGGTCGACATCATTACAGTTGCCCTATCCGCTTCTACAAATGCTACCGCGCCATTGGGTTCTAATTGGGCATGTGCCCCAATAGGACTTCTGTATTCCGATATGATGGTACTTTCATCGGCCCCAAGCACGCTGTTCGGGTTCCCTTCTTTTTGTATTACAAAGGGCGTACCTTTTCCTACTTCAATCATTTTCTCGATGTCTGCCGATTGCCAAATTTTAGGGATTTCCCACTTCACTATAATGGCTTTTTTTGCATTTTCAGCTTCCATCCTGGAGCGGGCTACCACCCCGACAAAGTCATCTTCCTTTACGATTTTCACCACCCCTGGCATGTGCTCAGCCTTTGACGTGTCAGCATTTATATAGGTGGCCCCAATCGATGTCGGTCTCACAACTGCCCCATAAAGCATATCGGGCATGGCAGCGTCCATCCCAAATATTGGTGTACCAAATACTTTGTCCTTCAGGTCTATACGTGCCATTGGTTTACCCACGATCCGATAATCTTTCATCTGTTTTAAGGGAGGGGTGTCGGGAATTACCCATTTGGTAACATCTTTGACAGCTTCAGCATATGTCATAGACTTGTTTCCATTACTAATGATACCATCGTTGACGGTTAATGCGGTCACAGGTACATCCCATTTTTTTGCTGCCTCACCTTTAATCATTTCACGCATAGTGGCGGCCAGTTCCCTGAGTGGGTTCCACAAGCTCGATATCGAATTACTGCCGCCGGTTGCAAATCCATCCAGATTGCCTGAGGTTGAAGCGGCATGTACGACTTTCATCTGTCCTAGGGAAACCCCCAGTTCTTCAGCCGCAATTTGTGCCAAGCCCGTAAAAACACCTTGTCCCATTTCTACTTTTGGGGAATATAAGGTTATGGTGTTCCCCGCTGAGGTCTCGAACCATATCATGGGATCATTGGTACTGCCCACATAAGGTGAATCCAGTGAATTGATCATTCCGGCAATGGATCTTCGAATCGGGCCCCTGAACAAATAGGTGCCTACCGCCAAAACGCCAATGGTACCCAATCCGCCTCTTAACAAAAATTTACGGCGAGAGATTTTCTTTTTTTTCTTAGACATTTTCTTGGGCTTTACCCGTGATTTTATTTTGTAATTCGGCCGCCCGGTGTATGGCCTTTCTCATGCGATAATAAGTAGCGCATCGGCATACATTCGTAATATACTTATCGATATCCTCATTGGTAGGGTAGGGAATTTTATCCAGCAGCGCAGCCGTCGCCATCATAAAACCAGGCTGACAATAACCACATTGTGGTACCACTTCATCAATCCAGGCCTGTTGTACGGGATGCGGGCTATCTTCGTTGCCCAAACCCTCTATGGTGGTTACTTTCTTACCTTCAACAAATTTAACGGGATAGGCACAGGAACGCACTGCTTCCCCATCTACATGTAAGGTACAGGCGCCACATGCGGCCTGTCCACAGCCAAACTTTGTGCCTTTTAGGTCTATTACGTCCCGAACGACCCATAACAGTGGGGTATCGCCATCGATTTCAAGGTTTATAGTCCGTTTATTAATTTCAAATGCTATGATCATGGGGGATAGGGTTTTATTGTAATTTCTGTGTGGAGCAATAAAGGTTTGTGCATATAAGATACAATTTTTTGTCATGGGCAATCAAAATGACAAGTCAAATTATAGCATTGGACAACATAATGCAGTTCAATGTTAAATAAGTCGTTAATTAAATTACATTGAGATCTTCCCTATTATGTTACGGTTGCTTAATTTTGTAATTGGTTAGCCTCTAGTTAGGCACTGTTATTGTTTTAAAAATAAGAAATTTAAATAATGGGTTTGTGTAAGGTTCAATTTAGGAAAGGGGTTTTATTTGCACTCCCCATGATAATTTGTTTTTCATTAGGGGCCCAAGATACCATAGTGACCGTTAAGGCTGAAAGAGGGGACGGCATTCTTTCGCTTTTAAGAAAGCAAGGCGTGAATCCTTATGAGGCCTATAACGATTTTATTGCCCTTAATATGGGGAACCTTAGAGATAGCGTGCACCTATATGAGGGCCGTCGTTATAAGATCCCCACGGCAAAAGTTAATGCCGTGAGCGCTGCTGATGCGATAGAAAAGAAAGCAACTGCGGTCAAAACCACTGGTGCAAAGGAATACCCCATTTTAGGAAAAAAGTATGCCACTGTGGACTCGAAAAGTGAAAGGTTGAAGGGAGCTGTTTATTATTTGATTTCAGGGCACGGTGGGCCAGATCCCGGTGCCATGGCCACGTACGCTGGCACTGCTATTGCTGAGGATGAATATGCTTATGACATTACCTTGCGTTTGGCTCGGGAACTGTTATCACATGGGGCCACCGTTTATGTGATCATTAGGGACGAAGATGATGGTATTCGTGATGAGCGAATTTTAGCCTTAGATCATGATGAAGTGGCCTATCCCGATAAGGCCATACCTTTGAATCAGCTCGCCCGACTCAAACAACGGGTAGACATTGTAAATGACCTTTACAAGGAGAACAAGGGTAAATACCAACGCTTGATCGTTACGCATGTTGACAGTCGAAGCATAGGCCAGAACATCGATGTATTCTTCTACCATCACGAAAAAAGTAAGAACGGAAAAAAATTAGCGGAAAGTATCCACAAAACTTTTGAAGAGAATTATAAAAAGTACCAACCGCACCGCACCTATGCTGGCACCTTTGAAGATAGGACAGCATTGTACATGGTAAAAAAGACACATCCGGCAATGACCTTTATCGAAATTGGTAATATTCGAAACAAAAGAGACCAACGACGTATTTTAGTGGTCGATAACCGACAAGCCCTTGCCAAATGGATTTCAGAAGGCGTTTTATTGGATTATGAAGAAAAGTAAAATAGGGGAATCGCCATCAAAGATTTTGACCTATACCATAACCTTTCTACTATAATAATCGTATAGTTGTTCCGGACTTGCGCCCATATAATTTTTTAGGTGAATCATTCCAAAATGGAATTGGAGGGCAACCTCGCCACGTTCCTCATACCGCCTGGCAGAAGTCTTTACATGTCTGGGCAAAATTTTAAAGGGCCCCATTTCATATAACCGCCCAATAAATTCATTATCCTCAAAGACCATGTAGCTCTCATCGAAGCCACCCGATAATTCATATAAATCTTGGGCAATGAATAACGACTGGTCACCGCCCCGACAAAGTTTGATGTTCACACGGGTAAACCAGGCGAAAAAGCGTAAAATTCGACTATCACTGTCAAATTTCATCTGAAAGCAACCGACCCAATTCTGTTTTGCCACAGCTTCCTTAATGCTACTGTCAAAGTATTTAGGGGGAAGCGTATCGACATGAAGAAAGTAAAGGATTTCACCTTTCGCATATTTTGCCCCAAGGTTCAATTGCTTGGCCCGGCCCTTTGCGGAAGATATAACACTTGCCCCTTCTGCCAAAGCCAATGCCACGGTTTGATCTACGCTACCGCCATCTACTACTATTATTTCCAGAATGTTTTCTGGAGCACTGTTTTTCCTCAGATAGTGCAAGGTGCTACCAATACAGGCTTCCTCGTTCAATACCGGGATAATGATACTTATTTGCGGATTACTGGACATCATTTAGGCTCCAATTGTATTTAAGGTAATCGAACTTGGTATTTTTATCGAGTGCTGTTTTAGAATACTTATTTAAGAATTGGACCAACGAGCCGTTTTGTGTAAAGTCTTTTTTGAACCAACTGAATATTTCTGAAATTTCTGCCAATTCGCTTGTGATCTTATTCCTTTTAGGGTCATTGATAAATTCCTTTGCGGCACGCTCCAATTGTGCGTCCATTTGGGAGGCGGTAAAAGCCTCATTTAATAATTTTGGGCAGGAATAAGAGGCACAGTTGATAGCGAAATGGATTCTGGGTTCCTCCATCTTCCTCAAAATTTTATGTTCGATATCCCCTAAGGAATAAATACTAACTCCTATAGTAATCCATTCCTTGTCCCAGGGCCTACTAATATCCTTTATGCTTTTTACAGGGTAGTTGTCCAGGATCAATTGCACCGTACCGGCATTATATAAATTGATATAGTATGCCAATTTTTCATTTTGCTGGGCATCATTTGAAATTGGATTTCCTTCCAAATGCTTTAAATATTTTGTAAGGGCATCCTTATCGGATAGGAAGGCCTCATAGTTTACATTGCCGTTGTTATCTACATGCTTTTTTAACAAGGCATCCCAACTTGAATGTTCGACCTTGGCTACCATATGATCTCCTTGTATCTTTACTGGCCCAGAAAAGGTGAATAACAGTGATAAAATTAATGGATAGAACATATTCATGAAATTGGCGATTAAAGTCATATTAGTAGGGTAACAATTTTAAACCTTACAACATCCGATCGAAGATGATCAACAGCTCCCACCCCCTCTATATTGCCAAGTAATTTCGCGAATATGAATTTTATTGCTTGCATTAGTCAGCGCTGTTTCGGTCTTATCGCAAACTGCCAAGGGCTGATTTTGTAGGAATACATGACGATTATGGTCATCTAAAAATCTTCATCCCCATAATAAAATAGCAATCTTTCCAGTAAAGATGCATGGCCCCTCTACTGGCATGGGATTTTTAATGGCAGCAATTTCGATAGATTCAATAAAAATTAGTTCCTCTGTTGGATAATGGTTGGGAGATAATACCCTATGGGATTTTGGCGCCCTGATCTCAATGGTGCGAAAACCGGCAATAGTGAACACCTGCATATATTCTTTAATGGGAATGCTTCCTTTCAGCTTTCGTAGCCCAGCTAACTGTGCCTCCGCTAAAGCTTCGGCGACACGCGGACGGCGAAGGAGGCTGGTGGAGTTGCATTGCGGGAGCGAACGGATTAATGATTATCGTCTACTACTATTGGTTATATGCATTAAATTTCTTTTATCAATGTCTTGAAAAGCGTGATCATTTTAGGTTCGGTCTTACCAGCAATTTCTATAATCTCTTGAATATTAACGGGTTGTAGATTATTCGGGTCGCATTCGTCCGTCAAGACCGATAACGCTACTACTGGTAGTCTTAAATGATTGGCAACAATTACTTCTGGGACCGTACTCATGCCGACAGCGTCTGCCCCTAAAATTTTCAACATGCGATATTCGGCCCTCGTTTCGAGCTGTGGCCCCACCACAGAGGCATATACTCCCTGATGCAATGTAATGCCCTTGCTTTGCGCAATATTTATCAATTTTTCGCGCATGGCCTTGTCATAGGGTTCACTCATATCTACGAACCGATCACCAAACTCTGCCACATTTTTAAAGGCCAAGGGCGATCCGCCCTGTAAGTTAATGTGGTCTTCGATCAATAACATGTCGCCTTTTTTAAAATTCAGATTGATGGCGCCGGCGGCATTGGAAATAAACAATTTTTTAATCCCCAATTCCGACATGACACGGATTGGATACGTTACATCTAAAAAATCATATCCTTCATAAATGTGGAACCGGCCTTGCATCACCACAACCTTTTTATTTTCTATAGTCCCGAAAAGCAACTTTCCAGAATGGAATTCTACCGTTGCCAGCGGAAAGTATGGTATGTGGGAGTAATGGGCCTCGATGATACCCTCAATTTCTGCAGCCAACAGACCCAGTCCAGTACCAAGGACTATACCGATCTCAGGATGGTCGAAGCCTTTGTTTTTAAGATAAGCGACCGATTCACCTAGCTGTTTTTTAGTCATTTTTCACGTGCTTTATATAAGGTTGGAAAGCCTTTACATCCTTAATATCCTCATAAATATCAACATCGTTCCTAACGAGCATCAAATGTACAATGTCATCCTTTAAATCAGCGAGGGTGGCCCCTAATACCGATTTATTTCCCCATTCCTTATTTTGAAATACTTTTGAATCCCACTTTTTCATCCCCAAAAGATAATAGCCCCCATCATGGGCCGGACCTACGACATAATCATGCTCGTCCAATGCTACAAAAGCAGATTCCAGGTCTTTTTGTGTGAGATCAAACATGTCACTTCCGATGATACAGATCTTTTCAAATCCAAATTCAAATCCTTCTGTAAAAGCGTTTGACATACGTTGGCCCAAATCATCACCCTTTTGTAATTTTTTGGCATAAACATCATTGGCCCAAAGGTCATCGTTCCAAATAGTTTCGGAATAATAAACGTGTTTGGCCACATTTAAATTTTCAGTGATTTGAAAAGTGTGTTGTAATAGAAATTTATAAATATTTAAAGCGGCCTCCTCGCCTATAGTTGCGGCGAGCCTGGTCTTACACTTCCCGAGCTCGGGATTACGCGTAAAAATGAGCAAGAGATTTTTGGATCCCACCAAAGAAAAATGAATCGTGTTTTCGTCGGAAGCCCCTGTTTTGGTAAGAATGAATGCCATTATTTGGTATAAGATTTTAGTGAATCGAAAAGTTGGGCACAGATAAAAAATTAGTCAATTTGGTAGCTATTGGTTGCCCTGCCTGAATACATCAACTGATGGTTTTACAACTGCCTGGTTGCAACCCCTCATGGTGCTTTTCCACTAATTGATTAAAGTTAATAGACTTTTTCACCTTTGATCAATAGTTTGGCCCAATGCCTATTAAAGGCGTGGATTTTTTGGGTTTCCTTGCCCTCGGGACCATAAACTGCATGGTCGTTGTTCTTCCATTCAAAGATGCCACCATATAAATTTTTCACATTCGTATAACCCATTGCCTTCAATTTTTCCCCTATGTTCTCAGATCTAACACCAATGCTACAGTATACGATGATAGCTGTATTATTATCAGGGACTTTCTTTCGTACAGAATCTGTACTAAAACTTTTATAACCGACCCATAGCGCATTTTTGAGATGGCTTACATTAAATTCTTCCTTCGCCCTTGTGTCCAAAAGAACAGAATTCCCAATTTTTGACAACTCATCAACATGCACATAAGGAACGCTTTGCTTATTCCATCTTTTGAGGACTTGATCGATGCTTTTTTGTCCTTGGACTGTGGTAATTGCGATAAACACAAAGCCTAAACAGCATAAAAACTTGTTCATATTACGTTTATTAAGCACAAAGATAGTATTTTAGGTTCGCCGTATTTTATCGATTTTGTTTCATTTATTTAATGCTTTGATATGACCGGATTGCAAAAATTGTTCCCACTTGTAGTTTTGATCGTTTGTGCTTCTTGTAAAAACAAGGAGTCCAAATCAAAACCAATGGTTGAGGTTCCCAAGTCGGAATATTATAAGGAATCTTACAGGCCACAATTTCATTTTACACCTGAAGAAAAGTGGATGAACGACCCCAATGGTATGGTCTTTCATAAGGGGGTTTACCATTTGTTCTACCAATATTATCCAGAAGATATCGTATGGGGCCCAATGCATTGGGGCCATGCGACCAGTGTAGATCTAGTACATTGGCAGCACAAGCCCATTGCGCTTTTTCCTGATGAACATGGCTATATATTTTCAGGAAGTGCGGTAGTCGATAAGAACAATACGTCCGGTTTCGGAACAACCGAAAATCCGCCCTTGGTAGCGATATTCACATACCACGATATGGAGGGTGAAAAAGCGGGTAAATTGGACTTTCAAACCCAAGGAATTGCCTATAGCTTGGATGACGGGGAAACCTGGTTGAAGTATAAGGACAATCCTGTAATAGGAAATAATGGCATCAAGGATTTTCGTGATCCAAAAGTCATTTGGCACGAACCTTCCCAGCAATGGATCTTAACCTTGGTAGCCGGCGATCACGCCAAATTCTACGGATCTAAAAATTTAAGGGATTGGCAACTAATGAGCGAATTTGGCAAAGACAGAGGGGCCCATGGTGGCGTATGGGAATGCCCAGACCTATTCCCGATTCATGTTAAAGGGGCCATGGAGGAAAAATGGGTGTTGTTGATCAGTATTAACCCTGGAGCGCCCAATGGGGGGAGCGGCACCCAATATTTTGTGGGCGATTTTGATGGTAACACATTTACCACCGACCAAAAAGAAGTAAAATGGATCGATTGGGGAACAGACAATTATGCCGGGGTTACCTTTAGCAATGCCCCCAAGGATAAGCGTATTTTTATCGGATGGATGAGCAATTGGCAATATGCCAGAAATACCCCGACCGAGACCTGGCGCAGTGCTATGACCGTGCCGAGAAGATTGACCTTGTTAAAAGAAGTTAACGGTTATGATCTGGCCAATTATCCCGTTAGAAATATGGATACTATTTTTGAAGGTGGCACGGTAAGACACCTAGTCGTGGCGCCCGAATCCAAGGAGCAATTAACATTTGAAAACCTCAATCAGGTAGATATACGGTTCACCACTAGCGCAAAGAATTTTAACCTGAAATTTGGAAGTGCCCAACAAGATGAATTATCATTGACCATGATGGGGGATTCCCAAAGTTTTGTTTTGGACCGATCAAAATCAGGAATTGTCGATTTTCAGGAAGATTTTGGGAAGGGCAAACAACAGATGCCGGTACCTTTATTGCCAAATGGTGAATATGAGGTACGTATTTTAATGGACTGGTCCTCAATTGAAATATTTGTTAACAAAGGACAATATGTGATGACGGCCCAAGTTTTTCCAAGGGCCAAGTATAATTCATTGGAAATTGAAAATACATCAAAGATTCCATTGGAATTCAATGATTTTGAAATAAGTAAATTGAAAGGTATCTGGACTCCATAGCTATTGGGTAGTCGCATTTTCCAAAAGCTCCTGCGCAAGGGCTTCCAGATCAATGCCCAAAACATCTCGATTGACCTTTAAGCATACCTCCTTTAAATCTTTTGGAAGTTTGGCATAACCCACCTTTGCGCCCATGATCATACCGGCGATCGCGCCAACCGTGTCATTATCCCGACCATTATTTATAATGAATTGTAACGTTTTAATAAAATCACCTTCCCCATATTCCAGTCCGGTGACCAAAATGCGCCATATCTCGCCCGCATGAAAAGGGATGTCCATTTCGTTTTCTTCTAAAAATTGATATACCATTTCTTGGCGCACCCAATCGTGGTAACTGCCATTAAATCCTTTTGGCTTCCTAAACATTAGGGAATCCTGCCCGATCAACGAATCAACTAGCACTATGTCTTTAATAGCAAGTACCTGTTTTATGGAAGCGTCCGCAACGGAATAAGGTATGCGACCTACCAAACGACTGTCCTGATAACCATAGGGGTCAATAAAAGTGGCAATGTCAAGAATTGAATCCATATTTTGTGTGCGCATTGCCATTTGTGTCATGGCCGAAACCAGTCCCGATATGTCCTTTGCATATCCAAGATCAAACAGGGCATGGTCATATGCCACATTATAGGCCTCTTCTGGGGTGTGTGCAATCAAGCCGAACATTGGGGAATAAAGCTGTCCGGCACAGGACATTTCTCCTCCATAAAACCGGTTTAGGGCCAGTTGGTATGCCTCAGGACTTTTTTGATATGCCAATGATACCCGGGCCCATTCCTTTATCCATTCCATTTTTTCGATTTTGTCATCAAGAATGCCCGTATCGGCCAATGCCTCAGGATCAGAAAGGGTCTTTACGACAGATGCGTAATAATCTGTGATAAACTTGCAGAATTTAGAGGGATTGAGCTGACCCTTGTTTTTGCTAATGTATTTGACCATTAACATTTTCCATCGGGTATCGTCGGTCGTTGCGCCGGCCATTAGATTATGTTTCCAAGTACCTTCGGGGGATTGCCCCCTAACGGCCGGGGTAAGTCCAAGGATGTAACCGTATTTGAGCCGTATATCGTTTCTGGCCCACATTTCGGTCGACGCGCCCATCGCATCACCAATTGCCGAACCCACAAAGGCACCCAATAGCTTATCGTAGTATACTTCTTTCGATAATTTTAGGGTATCTGCTGCATAGGCAACGTTCTTGGGTGAAGGTATTTCCAAATCGGGCTTCAGCCTTTTGCAGGAAGCAATTAAAAACAATACGGCGATAATTGATAAAAGATTGAAATTTTTCAAATTGTATTTATTCATAAATATTATTTATCAAAGTGGTTTAGCGAATTCTTTTTCCATGATCATTTTATATGCGGAATTTAAAAGATAGTCTTTTTCTTCGATAGTCCTTGTTAATGGAAGCTGTGCCAACCCTATCAACCTGCGCATTATTTCGATACCTGTTATCTTTGACACCAACGATCGGTTTAACGTGCCCATATAATTTGAGGTAAGGGTTGTAAGATAGCTTGTGTCCATGGTCGCCATGACCAAATGGGCCGCCATAACTCCAACATCGAATTCTGCAAATCCTACAAACCCGAACTCAGGATCGATAACATAGATATTTTGGCCTTCTACCATCCAACTTCCCGGGTAATAGTCACCGTGCAGTAGGGTTTTGCCCGGGGATAAATAGTGATTGCCAACCCGTTCAATAATTTCTTTTAGGGCGATATCCTTTTTATATGGAAGCGATATTTGGATTAAACCTTGCTGAATGCTATCTAGATCAAATCCGTTATTTTCCAAAAAGGGCAAAACGAAAATATGCTGATGGTTTAGTCGTCGCATTTCCATATTTTCAGGGAAATTGGTTGAAACGTTGGTTTGATGGATCAAGTTCAGCACAGTGATCAATCTTTCAAGTTGTTGGTCGGACACCTTTCTTTTTTCATAGATGAAGGTCATATCCCGACAATCTCCCAAATCTTGGAGCATCAATAGGTATTGTTCCGCATCATAGCCCAAAACCTTGGGCACATGGGCTTTAATTTGCGATCCTTTCAGCAATTCATAAAATTCTTGTTCCACTGCAATACGATCTATGGGTGCCTTGATTTGCCTGTATTTTTCAACATAGGGCCGTGACTGCTTTAGAATAAAAGAACGTTGGTTTGTTTTGACCCTTATTACAACGTTCATATTGCCTTCGCCCGGTTTTTCCAAGGTTAGGATTACCTCCGGAGGGGACAACCATCCTTTGGAATGAAGAAATCGTTGCAGATCCGGAACGGGGGTAAGGAAGTCAATAGAATTCAAGAGAAATTTGTTTTATGGGTTACGTATCAAGCAATCTCCGATGATAGTTTAGCTGCCCCAGGTGATACGTTAAATGAGTCGCGAGATGTAACAAAAAATATCCTGTGGCCATTTTTTCTTTAAAAACGACAAGCGGATATTCCTTCTCCAAGTCTCCTTCATTTAAATTAGAGAGGGCTAGATCCACCTCCCTAATCGTCTCCTCAATTTTTAGTAGTAGCTCAGTTCTTGGGACATTTTTTAAGGAAAACTCAAGGTCCCTTAGCCGGGTATACTGAAATGCACCTAGTTCCGCCCCGATGAAGGCGTTTAGGTTCCCGATGAGGTGCAAACACAAATTGCCCCCAGAGTTGGCTATTGCACCGTCAACGGTCCAAAGAATTGATTCCTGTTGATAAGAGGAAACTTCAAACTTAAGTTTGTTAAGGTC
Source organism: Flavobacteriaceae bacterium (assembly GCA_037969055.1). Lineage (GTDB taxonomy): Bacteria > Bacteroidota > Bacteroidia > Flavobacteriales > Flavobacteriaceae > Pelagihabitans. Next base: position 16,908 of record JBBKWR010000118.1, read on the forward strand.
TCTTTTGAATAGGGTTCGTAACGATTCCAATACCATTATTTTGAGCATTATCGGTTCATTTCAAAGGTAATCATCAAATTTGG